>CP031587.1 GCA_003217735.2 Marinibacterium anthonyi
ATGAAACATACTGGTTGGCGCAAGCCGACACCGGGTCTTGTTGCGGCACAAACGCATGCACAAGCCGGTGAAGGACTGGGTGTACCCAAAGGTCAGGCGATCGTCGCCGTCAAACGCGTCGGGCCATATATCGGGCTGAAGCCCGCGGACCTGGTGATGCTGGACATCCTGGGCGCATACACACGCCCGCAGGACTGGGACGCCGGACGACGCCCGGTGGTCTGGGCCTCGAATACCTGCCTGATGGAACGGACCGGGTTTTCCCTGTCGACCGTCAAACGGCACACCAGGCGACTGGCAGAAGCCGGGGTCATCACCTTTGCCGACAGTCCCAATGGCAAGCGCTGGGGCTACAGGGACGGCGACGGGCACATCGTCGAGGCCTACGGGTTCGACCTGTCGCCCATGGCCGCCCGCGCGCAGGAGTTCATGGCCCTGCACGCCGAGATGGAGGCACAGAGGGATCTATGCCGACGTCTGCGGCGTCAGATCACCATTGCCCGCCGTACCATCCGGGCGGCGCTCGACACGACAGTGGGTGCGGCTGAAGACGACGTGCAGAACCAGTATGACGCCCTGATCCAGGACCTGCCCGGACGGACGGCGCCCGCCTCGCGGCTGGAACAGATCTTGCACGCGTTCAACGACCTGCGGGACAAGGTCCTTGGCGTCATCGGCGCGGCAGGGCAGGCCGCGCACAACTCGCGGACAAGCCATGAAAAAGCATCGGAATTGACCCCCAGAGAGGCCGAAACTGACACCCACATACAGGTTACAAATGACTCTCAATCAGTAAAAGAAAGCGGCTGTGCACAAACGGCTGAACACCAACCCGACCGACAGGCAACGGCACTGTCCTTGAACACCATACTGGCCGCCAGTCCGGAATTCACCTCGTGGTGCGAACATGTCGGCCGACCGCCAGAGTCATGGCCGGATCTGCTGAGAGCAGTGACAGATCTGGGACCCATGATCGGGATCAAGCAGACGCTGTGGAGCAAGACAGAAACACTCCTGGGCCAAAAGAAAGCCCTGGCAGCGCTGGTGCTTGTCTTCGAGAAGTATTGCCGGGGCGAAATCAGATCGCCGGGCGGCTACCTGCAGGGCATGATCCGCAAGGCCGGGGCAGGGGCCCTGAACCTGGATCGAAGCTATCATGGCCGACTGGTTCTCATGAATGCGTGAATGCTGCCCACGCCGGGCCTTCCGTCACGAAGCGAAATTATCGGACGCAATTCGCCCCGACACTCGACGGCGCTTTGCAGTGGAAAATAGCGACCCAAGCGCCGTCGTCGACATGCCCCGGCCAAATCCGTCCTCAGACCGGCCCCGACAATTCGGGGCGGGGACCCCGAACCGCGAGCGTGTCAATCCAGGCACGGACCAGCCGGTCGGAAACGATGGCGATCACGGCGATCCCGATCCCGGCCAGCAGCCCCTGTCCGGCCAAAGCCTTCGACAGCGCCACATAAACTTCCTGTCCCAGACCCTGGGTGCCCACCAGCGCGGCGATGGCCAACATCGCCAGGGCGAACATGATCGTCTGGTTGATCCCCAACGCCAGCACAGGCGGGGCCAGGGGCACGCGCACGTGGACCAGTTCCTGCCAGCGGGAGCAGCCCATCTGCCTGGCCGCCTCGACCACGTTGGGATCGACCCCGCGCAGCCCTTGTTCGGTATAGCGCATCGCCGGAACGATGGCGTAGATGATGATCGCCAGCAGGGCCGTGAACTCGCCCACCTGGAAGAACATCAGGAACGGGATCAGCAGCACGAATTGCGGCATCGTCTGCAACGTGTCCGCCAGCCCGCGCACCGCCTGGCTCAGTCCGTCGTAGCGGAAGGCGGCCAGCCCGATCAGCAGGCCAAGCCCCAGCGTGTTCAGCGCCTCGGTCCAGTAGCCCAGCACCACGTCGATCAGGCTGTCCAGCGGCAGGTGCAGGGCCGCTGGCGGGGTCTTCAGGCCCGGCAGCTTCACCGCCAGAACCGACGCCAGGGCCGCCATGACCAGCGCCACGTCCCAGATCAGGACGCCGGGGCGGGACGAGCGCGGTCCGTCCGGTCCATGGCCAGCGTCATGCCCGCGCGCCCCGCGTGATGTCCTGCCCCACACCTTGTCCGGGCCGCCCGCCATGCAGGGCGGCGGCAAGGCCCGTCGCGGTGATCCGGCCCAGCGGACCCCGGCGACCGTCGACATTGACCGGTCCGGCGGCCAGGTTGAACCGGCTCAGCACGTCTTCCAGCGATGTGCCGGCGGCGACGGATGGCGCGCTTTCGGCATGTCCGGCCTCCATCACGTGGGCGGCCGACAGCACCCGCGTGACCGGCACGTCCGCGGTGAATTCGGCCACGTAATCGTCCGCCGGGTTCAGCACCAGGTCGGTCAGGGTGCCGATCTGCACGACCTGCCCGTCCTTCATGATGGCGATGCGGTCGGCGATCTTCCACGGCGCTTGCATGATCATGCAAGCGGGGTCGAGACCATCAGCTTCGAGACCTGGGGCGAAGTCGGCCCCGACGAATTCATGCGCTGGATGCAGCAGGTGGTGGTGACACGGGGGCGGTCTCTGTTGCGGCCCGAGGCAAAGCCGCATGGTGCTGATCGGCCGCGACCTGGGCGCCGAGGCGTTGCGGAAAGGGTGGGAAAGCTGCCTGCGGCGGTGAACCGAACGGCGGCGGTCGCGTTGACACCACGGCTGGCGGTCGTTGCCCAACCGCGCTACCACCGGCCAGGACATTGACGGCGCTGTCCCGCACGCCCGGATCGCCGCCGCAACCAGGAGACGCCCCGATGACCACCCGCAACCTGATCGCCATCCTGCGCGGCATCACGCCGCCCGAAGCCGAGGACATCGCCGGAACCCTTGTCGAATCCGGCATCACCCGGATCGAGGTGCCGCTGAATTCGCCCGAGCCGTTCGACAGCATCGCCACCATGATCCGCCTGTTCGGCGCCCGCGCCCAGATCGGCGCCGGCACGGTTCTTGACGTCGCGGATGTCGACCGGCTGGCCGGGCTTGGCGCGACGCTGGTCGTGTCGCCCAATTGCGATCCCGATGTCATCCGCGCCACCCGCGCCGCCGGGATGGAAAGCTGGCCCGGGGTTTTTTCGCCCACCGAATGCTTTGCCGCGCTGAAGGCGGGGGCGACCGGGCTCAAGATCTTCCCGGCCTCGCTGATGGGGCCCGCGGGCATCAAGGCGATCGGCGCGGTGCTTCCCATCGGCACCGAAGTCTTTGCGGTGGGCGGTGTCGATGCGCCCGATTTCGCGGGCTACGCCGCGGCGGGGATCACCGGGTTCGGGTTGGGATCGTCGCTGTACAAGCCGGGCAAGGCCGTGTCCGACGTACGCGAGGCCGCGCTGGCGGCTGTCGCGGCCTATGACGCGCTGGCGGTGGGTTAACGCAGCGCGTAGCTCAGCAGCACGGCGCTGGTCCAGGTGATCAGGATGCCGGCCAGAACCTGGATCGCGGGGATCGCCAGCACCGCCACCCGCGACCGGTCGGCCGAGGCAAAGGCCGCGCCGCGTGCGGCGATGCTGGACACGGCGACCAGGCCGGTCAGCGCCGCCGTGCCCATCCCCATGACCACGACCGCCACCGCGCCGGCCAGCCGGATATGCATCTGCCAGGCGATCACCAGCAGGAAGATCGCACCGGTGCAGGGCCGCATGGCGATGCTGAGGATCAGCGCGGCGGTCTCGCGCAGCGATCCCAGCGCCGCGACCTCTTGGACCGATGGGCCGTGGGAATGGCCGCAGCACTCGCAATGGCCGCCATGATGCGTGTGTCCCATAAGTGGGACAATCTTCCGCGCTCCTCGCCATGCCAGAACCACGCCGACCGATCCGATGGCGATATAGCTGGCCGGCGCCAGGTAGTCTTCGGCCAGGGCGGTCATCCGGCGGGCGGATCCTTCGATCAGGAAGAAGCCGCCATAGACCAGCACGATGGCCCAGAGCGATTGCGCGAGGCTTGACGCCGCCGCCACGCCCAGAAGGCGCGTGAGAGATACCGAGGATCCCAGTCCGACACCGCCGATCAGGTATTTGCCGTGGCCCGGCCCGACCGCGTGGACAAATCCATAGGCCCCGGCCGCCCCCAGCAGCGCGGCCCAGGCGCCCGGCGTGCCCATCCGCAGCGCGCGCACGGCAGAGGCCATGTCGTTCTGGAACCCGCGCTGGTAATGCGCCGCCCAGGCGGCCATGGCGTTGACGTCCGACGCCCACCACAGCGCGGCCAGCAGCAGCACCGCCGTCAGGGCAAAGAAAACGACGTGGATCACTCGCACGATATGGCGATCCTGTCGGCGAACAACGCGCCGACGTCGTCGATCGAAGGCGTTTCCTCGCGTCCGAGCGTGGCCAGCGTCTTCTGGACCCCGGCCAGCTGGGTGTCGGCGTCGAACGGGGTGACATGCGTGGTGCAGTCGCCGCTGCCGCCGACAACGTCAGGGGGATGGGTGGCCGCGAAGGCGTAGAAATAGGTGGATTCGTAGAACGCGACCTCGGCCGCGCTGCCCGAAAGGTCGACGGGCCGCGCCAGGTCGCGGCGGAAGGTGACCAGCAGGCGGTCTTCGACCAGCCTGGCCCGAAGCCCCTTGGGGCGCGACAGGTCGATGTTCTGCCCGGCGACCTTCAGATGGGACGCCCCCTTGAAGTCGGGCGCCCAGGCGTTTTCCTCGGCCTCGATCTTTGCGCGGTCCTCGTCCGAAAGGGTCCAGTCGTCGTCCGGCACGATGTCGAGCGACGACAGGATGTAGAGCGTCTCGAATGCATCGTAGAGCCAGGTGACGTTCAGCGCCTCGAGCGTGCGGCCTTCGCCAAAGACGAAATCGACGCCGCCGTCGATGAAGACATGCGGATGCGCATGCGCCGGTGCGGCGAGGGTCGTCACCGCAAGGGCAAGGACGGCCAGCGCGCCGCGCACGGGTGTCATGTGGCGATGGCCTGGTTCAGTTCGGGCGCCAGTTCGGGCGCCAGATTGGTTGTGGGGTCGAAGCGGCGAAGCTGGGGCAGGAAGCGGGTCAGCATGTCGGGCGCGGCCTTGCGGCCGGGGCCGCTGACGATCAGGACGATGCGGGTGGCGTCGATGCCTTCGGGCCAGCCGGGCAACAGGCGCGGCGGGCTGGCGATCTGGCCGACCACGTGCACGATCAGCGGCCGGTCGGCGGGGTCCGGCAATTGCACGAGGCCCTTCATGCGCAACAGGTCCGGGCCGAAGGATTTCTGCAGCGCCGCGATGGCCTGTTCCAGCGTCCAGGGATCGATCGGGGCGGTGGCCGTGAAACAGAAGGCCGAGGCGGTGTCGCCGTGGTGGTTGGGGTCGTGAGCATGATGATGGTCATGAGGACCGCCGGCGTCGAACTGCAGCCAGCGGCGCACGTCGGGCGGCTTGCCCGACGGATCGAATGCGGCGAGCGAAAAGACGTCTTCGGGCGTGGTGTCACCGGCCAGGACGTGGCGGGCGTTGGGGTTCAGGCGGCGCAGCGTGTCCTGCAACGCGGCCAGGTCCCGGGCATCGGCGGCCAGGTCGGTCTTGGTCACCGCGACCAGGTCGGCGACGGCGGCCTGGCGCTGCGCCTCGGGGAAGCGGTCGATGGACTGCGCGCCGTTCACCGCGTCGACCAGGGTCACCACCCCGTTCAGCGCGAACAGGTCCAGCACGTAGTCGTTGGCCATGAAGGCCTGCAGCACCGGCGCCGGATCGGCGAGCCCGGTGGTTTCGATCACCACGCGGCGAAAGGCGGGGCCGACGCCGCGGTTGGCCGCGTCCAGCAGGCGCATCAGGGTCAGGCGCACATCGCCCGAGACCGTGCAGCACAGGCACCCGGTCGACATGGCAAAGGCGCGTTCGTCGCCGCCCTCGATCAGGGCGCCGTCGATGCCGGCCTCGCCGAATTCGTTGACGATGACGGCGGTGTCGCCAAAGCCGGGCCGGGCCATCAGCCGGTTCAGGAAGGTCGTCTTTCCCGCGCCCAGAAAGCCCGTCAGGATTGTCACCGGAATACGTGTCACGATCTGAACTCCCTCGTCTGGGTCGCACTCTGGCCGTCATGACGGCCCGGGCGCCTGATACTGGTCACGCTTACGACTGCAGGGCCCGGGCCAGCGTTGCCGCGTTATAGCCCATCATGTCGAGGTAGGTAGAGGCGGGGCCATGCTCGCCGGAAAGTGAATCGGAATAGAGGGTTCCGCCGATCGTCGTGCCGGTTTCCAAGGCGATCTGGTCCAGCAGGCGCGTGTCGGTGATGTTTTCGACGAAGATCGCGGCGATATTGTTGTCGCGGATCTGGGTGATCATGTGCGCGACGTCCTGGGCCGACGGTTCGGATTCGGTGGACATGCCCTGTGGCGCCAGGAAGGTCAGCCCGTATGCCTGCGCGAAATAGCCGAAGGCGTCGTGCGAGGTGACGATGGTGCGCCGGTTCTCGGGCAGGCTGGCGACCAGGTCGTGGATATGGGCATCCAGGTCCTTCAGCCTGGCCACGTATTCGGCGCGGTTCATATAGTAGACGGTAGCGTTTTCCGGGTCGGCCTGGGCCAGGGCCGCGGTGATGTTGTCGACATAGACCAGCGCGTTGGCGATGCTTTGCCAGGCGTGGGGGTCGACGCCCGCGTGGTGGTGATGGCCGTTCTCTTCGGCGTGGTCGTCGTGATCGTCTTTCCCGTGTTCACGTTCGCCGCCGGGGTCGAATGCGATGGGGTCGACCCCCCGGGTCGACACGACCTGCGTGCCGTCAAAGCCCGACGCGTCGATCAGCCGGTCGATCCAGCCTTCGAACTGCAGCCCGTTGACAAAGAGGATGTCCGCCGCGCTGACCGCGCGGGCGTCGGCCGGGGTGGGTTGGTAGACATGGGCGTCGCCATCGGGCCCGACCAGCGTGGTGACCGCGACATGATCGCCGCCGATGGTCTTCACCATGTCGCCCAGGATCGAGAAGGTGGCGACCACGGGCATCGGGGTGTCGGCCCGGGCGGCGGCGGGCATCGCCAGCGTCAGGGCCACAAGGGCCGTGGCGGCGTGCAAAAGCGTTCTGCGGGTGGTCATGGATATGTCCTTTCAGGCTTCGTAATGACGGCGCGGCAGGACCCGCGCGACCAGCCCGCCCACCGGGCCGAACACCAGCGACAGGGCATAGGCCAGCCCCGCGACAAGGATGATCGCCGGGCCGGAGGGCAGGCTGTAATGGAAGGAAAGCAGGAGGCCGCAGAGGCTGGCGAACATGGCGACCAGCACGGCGACAGCGATCAGCCCGCCGATGCTGGCGGCCCAGAACCGCGCCGCAGCAGCCGGCAGGATCATGATGCCCACCGCCATCAGCGTGCCAAGCGCGTGGAAGCCGCCGACAAGGTTCAGAACGACCAGCGACAGGAAGGCGAAATGGGTCACCGCGCTCAGCCGGCTGACAGAGCGCAGGAAATGCGGATCGGCGCATTCCAGAACCAGCGGGCGGAACAGCAGCGCCAGCGTCAGCAGCGACAGGCTGGCGATCGAGCAGAGCAGCGTCAGCGCGGCGTTGTCCAGCGCCAGGACGGTGCCGAACAGCACGTGCATCAGGTCCACATTGCTGCCCCGGGTCGACACGATCAGCACGCCAAGCGCCAGCGAGATCAGGTAGAAGGCGGCCAGGCTCGCGTCTTCGCGCAATGCCGTGACGCGGGTGACGAAGCCCGACAGAAGCGCCACGGCCATGCCCGCGATCAGCCCGCCGATGGTCATCGCCCCCAGCGACAGGCCGGCCACCAGGTAGCCGACGGCGGCGCCCGGCAGGATCGCGTGGGCCATGGCGTCGCCCGTCAGGCTCATCCGGCGCAGCATCAGGAAGACCCCCACCGGTGTCGCGCCGACCGAGATCGCGAGGCAGCCCAGCAGCGCCCGGCGCATGAAGCCGAAATCGGCGAAGGGCTGGATTATGTCGTGCCAGATCATGCCGCGGTCCTGCGGCAGGGCGGGGCGTGTGGATCGGGCGCTTCGGCCATGGCGCGGGCGCGCATCCGGTTCTCGGCGGTCAGCACCTTGGCCGTGGGGCCATGGGCGACCAGTTCGCGGGCCAGCAGCAGGGTGTCGGGGAAGTGGGCGCGCACGGTGTCGACATCGTGCAGCACGGCCAGGACGGTGCGCCCCTCGCCATGCCAGCGGCGGACGATGACCAGCAGGTCGGCCATGGTGCGGGCGTCGATGGCGGTGAACGGTTCGTCCAGCAGCACCAGCCGGGCATCCTGCAGCAGCAGCCGCGCAAACAGCGCGCGCTGCATCTGCCCGCCCGACAGCGCGCCGATGGGCCGCGTGTCGAACCCGTCCAGCCCCACGGCCGCGATCGCCTTTGTGATGCGCCGGCGATGGTTGGACCGCAGCCGCCCGAAGGCGCCGGTTTCGCGCCACAGGCCCATCGCCACGAGGTCCAGAACCGACAGCGGGAAGGACCGGTCGATGTCGGATTGCTGCGGCAGGTACGCGATGTCATCGCGCGCGACGTTGCGCAGCAGGACCTTGCCTTCAAGCGGGGCAAGCGTGCCCATGACGCCCTTCAGCAACGTCGATTTCCCCGCGCCGTTCGGCCCGACGATGGCCGTCAGGCTGCCGCCGAGGATCTGCGTGTCCAGGTGGTGCACGGCCGGGTGCCGGTCATAGCCCAGGGACAGGTTCTGAAACGACAGCACGCAGGTCACAGGCCACCCGGCATCGACGTCGCCCAGAAATAGGCCGCCCACAGAAGCGCGATTGCGACGATGGCGCCGGCCAGGCGCGGACCCGAGCCGAGCAGCAGCAGCCCGGGGGCTGAATATGGTCTTTTGGTCATGTCGGTCCGTCCGCTGCCGGGAAAGGGGCATGTTGGCCGTGAGGCCGAGGTATGGTTTGCCCTGTTACGGGATGTTATAACATTACGCAATAGCCCGGGCATGGGGAATTTGCGACGGACCGTGCCGGGCGGTTGCGTGGCGCGGAAACCGGAACGACCCCGGGCCGGTGCCGCAGGGCCTGCGGGTGTGCCCCGGGGGTCAGGGCAGGGGGGATTGCTGTCCTGTCAGGCGGAAAAGCGTTTCGGTGCGGGCGTGCATCCTTGTGGGTCCCGGTGGATCTCGGGTCGGTCCCGGGCCGGAATTCGGCGCGGGCAGCCAGACCCCGCAGCAGGGGAACACCCGTCAGAAATGTCACCCCCAGGGGTCAGCCGGCGGCGGGCTGGAACCGGGCGACAAGGCTTTGCCGGTCGCCCGGGTAGACCAGGCGCACATAGGTCACCGGGCCGTTGTCGCTCCAGGTGCGGCGTTCCAGCGTCAGGCAGGCGGCGTTCTGGGGCACTTGCAGCGTTTTGGCCAGGTCGCTGTCGGCGTTGATGGCGCCGATCCGGTGTTCCGCCGTGCTCCAGGGCACTTGGCGCAGCAACCATTGGCCGGGCGCGGTGACCTTGAAATCGGTGTCCAGGGCGTCCGGAACCGCCGTCAGGTTGATCAGCCGTTCCTCGTGACAATAGGGCCTGTGCCCGGCGAAATGGGTGCAGGTGATGGCCAGGATCGGGGCGGGGCCGGACAGGTCCATGTCGCGCATGTCGGCATCGGTCGCCTTGCGCTGCACCTGGTGATGCAGCGTATAGCTGTAGGGCAGCCCCTGGCGTTCCACGTCCTGTTCGACATCCGGGATTTCCAGCACGGCCGACGACACCTTGGGCTGCAGCACGAAGGATCCGGACCGCTTGCGCCGTTCGATCAGCCCGCCCTGCACCAGCTGGGTCATCACCTTGTTCACGGTCATCCGCGAACAGCCGTAAGCCTTGGCCAGGTCAACCTCGAACGGCAGGCGGTGCCCCGGAGGCCATTCGCCCGAGACGATCTTGCCCTCCAGATCCTTCAGGATCCTCTGGTGGAATGTCTCGTCCTTGATCATCTCTGCCCCTCGGCCTTTGGTGTTCGGGCGCTCCGGCGGGTGGAGAAGATCCCGATCTGGTTTTGTCTATACTTATGGGGCAAACGGGCCCCCACAATCCAGAGCGGGTGGCGGTCCGCGGTCGAAATTCCGGCACGGACAGCAGAAATGTACCGCTTGCGCAATCAGCTGCGCATCAACCCCTCAAGGGCGCGCCCATGTGCCCTGGCAATCGTGTCCCGCTGCACATGCCGACCGCCGACGACCTGCCTGCGGCCACCGGCCCAGACGCAATCCACCGCGATTCCCCTGGCAAAGGTCCAGTGATCGAGGATCTGTTCGGTCGGTACATGCGCCGCGGCGGTGGTGTCCAGCGTGACCATGTCGGCCTCGGCGCCCGCGCGCAGGCCCATGTCCGCCTGCAGCGCCCGCGCGCCGCCGATCATCGCGGCCCGGAACAGGTGTTCGCCGGTGGATCCGCAGGGATCGGCCACCACGTTGCGCGCGCGCAGGCCCAGCCGCTGGGAATATTCCAGTGTGCGCAGTTCCTCGGGCAGCGAGATCAGGATGTTGGAATCCGATCCGACCCCGAATTGGCCCCCCGCGTCCAGGAAGGTCGGCGCGTCGAAGATGCCGTCGCCCAGGTTGGCCTCGGTGATCGGACACAGGCCGGCGACGGCGCCGGCGGCGGCCATCGCGCGGGTCTCGGCCGGGGTCATGTGGGTGGCGTGGATCAGGCACCAGCTTTCATCGACAGGGGCGTTTTTCAGCAGCCATTCGACAGGACGCGCGCCGGACCAGGCGATGCAATCCTCGACCTCCTTCACCTGTTCGGCGACGTGGATATGCACCGGCCCGCCCTGCGCCAGCGGCAGGATTTGCGCCAGATCTTCGGGGGTTGCGGCCCGCAGGCTGTGCGGGGCAATGCCCAGGACGGCGCCGGGAACACCGGTCAACAGGGCGCGACAATCGTCCATCAGGCGGGCGAACCGGTCGGGGTCGTTCAGGAACCGGCGCTGGCCTTGCGCGCCGGGCGTCCCGCCAAAGCCGGAGCGGGCGTAGAACACCGGCAGCAGGGTCAGGTTGATGCCCGTGCCAGTACTGGCCGCGGCGATGCGCTGCGCCATTTCCGACAGCGTGCCATAGGGCGCGCCGTCGCGGGCGTGGTGCAGGTAGTGGAATTCGCCCACCCGCGTGAACCCGGCCTCCAGCATCTGCATGTACAGGTGGGCGGCCACCGCCTCGACATCGTCGGGCGTCATGGTCAGGGCAAAGCGGTACATCGTCTCGCGCCAGCTCCAGAAGGAATCACTGCCCGGTCCGCGTTGTTCGGCAAGGCCGGCCATGGCATGCTGAAACGCGTGGCTGTGCAGGTTCGCGAGGCCGGGCAGCAGGGTGCCGTGGCATTCGTCGCCGGGCTGCGCGGGGGCTCCGGCGGTGACCGAACCGATCCGGCCGCCGGAAAGCTCAAGCCGCACATCCTCTTGCCATCCCTGCGGAAGGAACGCCCGGCGGGCATGGATCGCTGTCATCTGGTTCATCGCTCCTGGTCTGTTCCCTGGTCACCGGCGCCCCGGCGGCGGCGTCACCACCCGAGCCGAAATTGGGGCCTTGTCAAAGATCCCAATATGTCTATACATAGTGCCTTGCATGCGGTCAAAGCCAAAAGGGAAAGCACATGGTCACCGGTGAAGCCCTGGATGTTTCCGACGCCTCAGGCCCCGTGCTTCTGCGCAATGCGCGGCTGGCAACCTTCGCCGCCAGCCTGCCCGGTATGGGCGAGGTCGAGGATGGCGCGGTTCTGATCGAGGCCGGCCGGATCGCCTATGCCGGGGCCGAACACGCGCTGCCGCCGCTGCCCGAGGGCACGCAGGTCACCGATTGCGGCGGCCGCTGGATCACCCCGGCGCTGGTCGATTGCCATACGCACATCGTCTTTGGCGGCGACCGCGCGCGGGAATTCGAGATGCGGCTGGAAGGCGCCAGCTACGAGGATATCGCGCGCGCCGGCGGCGGCATCGTGTCGTCGGTGCGCGACACCAACGCGCTGAGCGTCGAGGACCTGGTCGCCCAGGCGCTGCCCCGGCTCGACCACCTGCTGGCCGAAGGGGTCTGCACGGTCGAGGTCAAGTCCGGCTATGGGCTGAACATCGACGCCGAACTGCGCATGCTGCGCGCGGCAAGAGCGCTTGAACAGGCGCGCGACGTGCGGATCGTGACGTCCTACCTGGCCGCCCATGCGGTGCCGAAGGATTACGAAGGCCGCGCCGATGCCTATGTGACCGAAGTCGTCCTGCCCGGCCTGCGCGCCGCCCACGCCGAAGGGCTGGTGGATGCGGTCGATGCCTTCTGCGAAGGCATCGCCTTTCTGCCCGACCAGCTGCGACCGTTGTTCGACCTGGCGACGGAACTGGGCCTGCCGGTGAAGCTGCATGCCGAGCAGCTGTCGAACCTGGGCGGGGCGAAGATGGCGGCGGGCTACGGCGCGCTGTCGGCCGATCACCTGGAATACCTGGACGACGATGGCGCCTGCGCCATGGCCGACGCCGGGACCGTCGCCGTGATCCTGCCCGGCGCCTATTATGCCATCCGCGAGACCCGCAAGCCGCCCATCGCCGCCTTTCGTGCGGCGGGAACGAAAATGGCCGTGGCGACCGATTGCAACCCGGGGACCTCGCCGCTGACCTCGCTGCTGCTGACCATGAACATGTGCGCGACGCTGTTCGAAATGACGGTCGAGGAATGCCTGGCCGGCGCCACGCGCGAAGCCGCCCGGGCGCTGGGGCTGATCGACGAGACGGGCACGATAGAGCCCGGCAAGTCCGCCGACCTGGCGATCTGGAACATCAACCGCCCGGCCGAGCTGGTCTATCGCATCGGCTTCAACCCGCTGGCCGCCCGGATCTTCCGGGGCCGGCCCATCGAAAGGGGATACCAATGACCAGGGTACTTGATCCGGGCGCCGTGACGCTGGCCGATCTGGAAGAGATCTACCGCACCGGCACCCCCGTGCGCATCGCGCCTGCGGCCCATGCGGGCATCGAACGGGCCGCCGCGCGGATCGCGCGGATCGCGGCCGGGACCGCACCGGTCTATGGCGTGAACACCGGCTTCGGCAAGCTGGCGTCGATCAGGATCGATGCCGCCGACACCGCGACCCTGCAGCGCAACCTGATCCTGTCCCATTGCTGCGGTGTGGGCCGGCCGCTGGCCGAGAATGTCGTGCGGCTGATCATGGCGCTGAAGCTGATGTCGCTGGGGCGGGGCGCCTCGGGCGTGCGGCTGTGCGTGGTGTCGATCCTGGAAGACATGCTGGAACGGGGCGTGATCCCGGTGATCCCGGAACAGGGATCGGTGGGCGCATCCGGCGACCTCGCGCCGCTGGCGCATATGGCGGCGGTGATGATGGGCGAGGGCGAGGCCTTCGTCGACGGCGCCCGCGTGCCGGGGGCCGAGGCGCTGGCCGCCAGGGGGCTGGCACCGATCGAGCTGGCGGCCAAGGAGGGCCTGGCGCTGATCAACGGCACCCAGACTTCGACCGCGCTGGCGCTCGCCGGGCTCTTCCGAGCCCATCTCGCCGCCCGCAGCGCGCTGATCACCGGGGCGTTGTCGACCGATGCGGCCATGGGGTCTTCGGCGCCGTTCCACCCCGACATCCACGCCCTGCGCGGCCACCAGGGCCAGATCGACGCCGGGCGGTCCCTGCGCGCGCTGCTGGAGGGATCCCAGATCCGCGAAAGCCACGTGGATGGTGACGAGAGGGTGCAGGACCCCTATTGCATCCGCTGCCAGCCGCAGGTCGATGGCGCTTGCCTGGACCTGCTGCGCCAGGCTGCCCGCACGCTGGAGATCGAGGCCAACGCGGTCACCGACAACCCGCTGGTGCTGTCGGACGGTTCGGTGGTCTCGGGCGGGAATTTCCATGCCGAACCCGTGGCCTTTGCCGCCGACCAGATCGCCATCGCCATCTGCGAGATCGGCGCGATCGCGCAGCGACGCATCGCCCTGCTGGTGGATCCGGCCCTGTCCTATGGCTTGCCCGCGTTCCTGTCGAAGGCGCCGGGGCTGAATTCGGGCCTGATGATCGCCGAGGTGACCTCCGCCGCGTTGATGAGCGAGAACAAGCAGATGGCCTTCCCCGCCTCGGTCGATTCCACGCCGACCTCGGCCAACCAGGAGGACCACGTGTCGATGGCCTGCCATGGCGCGCGCCGCCTGCTGCGGATGACCGAGAACCTGTTTTCCATCATCGGAATCGAGGCGCTGACCGCCGCCCAGGGTGTCGAACTGCGCGCGCCGCTGGCGACCAGCCCCGCGTTGTTGCAGGCGCTGGCCGCGATCCGTGCCGAGGTGGCGACGCTGGAGGAAGACCGTTACATGGCCGGCGATCTTGCGCGGGCCCAGGCCCTTGTCGGGACCGGCGTGCTGGCCGGGTCCGTTGACGCCACATTGCTGCCCACGCTGACAGGAGACATCAAATGACCGATCCCCGGAATGATCCCCGCACCGATCCCCGCACCGATCCCCGCCACAACCAGCGCGACATCTTCCCGCCCACGGGGACCGAGCTGACCGCGAAATCCTGGCTGACCGAGGCGCCCCTGCGCATGCTGATGAACAACCTGCACCCGGACGTGGCCGAACGCCCGCATGAATTGGTCGTCTATGGCGGTATCGGCCGCGCGGCGCGGACCTGGGGCGATTTCGACAAGATCGTCGCGAGCCTCAAGGACCTGGAGGACGACGAGACGCTGCTGGTGCAATCGGGCAAGCCGGTGGGGATCTTCAAGACCCACAGGGATGCGCCGCGCGTGCTGATCGCCAATTCGAACCTGGTGCCCAACTGGGCGACCTGGGATCACTTCAACGAGCTCGATAAGATGGGCCTGGCCATGTACGGCCAGATGACCGCCGGATCCTGGATCTACATCGGCGCGCAGGGCATCGTGCAGGGCACGTATGAAACCTTCGCCGAGGCCGGGCGCCAGCATTACGACGGCGACCTGAAGGGCAAGTGGATCCTGACCGGCGGCCTGGGCGGCATGGGTGGCGCGCAGCCGCTGGCGGCCGTCATGGCCGGCGCCTGCTGCCTGGCGGTGGAATGCGACGAGACGCGGGCCGATTTCCGGATCCGGACGCGGTATTGCGATGAAAAAACCGACAGTCTCGACGAGGCGCTGGCGATGATCGACCGCTGGACCAGGGCGGGCGAGGCGAAGTCGGTGGCGCTGATCGGCAATGCGGGAGATGTCTTCCCCGAGATCCTGCGCCGCGTGCAGGCGGGCGAGGCGATGGCGAACGGGCGGCCCGATATCGTGACCGATCAGAC
This sequence comes from Marinibacterium anthonyi, assembly GCA_003217735.2. Taxonomy (GTDB): domain Bacteria; phylum Pseudomonadota; class Alphaproteobacteria; order Rhodobacterales; family Rhodobacteraceae; genus Marinibacterium; species Marinibacterium anthonyi. The sequence continues at coordinate 15,193 of CP031587.1, forward strand.
TTCGGCGCACGATCCCTATCGCGGCTACCTGCCCAAGGGCTGGTCGGTCGCTGAATGGCGGGCGAGGCAGGAAAGCGATCCGGAGGCGGTGAACCGCGCGGCGCGGGCGTCGATGAAGGATCATGTGGCCGCGATGGTGGGCTTTTGGGAGGCCGGCATTCCGACGCTGGATTACGGCAACAACATCCGGCAAGTCGCCAAGGACGAGGGGCTGGAGAACGCCTTTGCCTTTCCGGGCTTCGTGCCCGCATACATCCGGCCGCTGTTCTGCCGGGGTGTGGGGCCGTTCCGCTGGGCCGCGCTGTCGGGGGATCCGGAGGATATCTACAAGACCGACGCGAAGGTGAAGGAGCTGCTGCCCGACGACACCCACCTGCACAACTGGCTGGACATGGCGCGCGAAAGGATCGCGTTCCAGGGGATGCCGGCGCGGATCTGCTGGGTGGGGCTGGGCGACCGGCACCGGCTGGGGCTGGCGTTCAACGAGATGGTGCGGTCCGGCGAATTGTCCGCGCCGGTGGTGATCGGGCGGGATCATCTGGACAGCGGGTCGGTCGCCTCGCCCAACCGCGAGACGGAGGCGATGAAGGACGGGTCGGACGCGGTGTCGGACTGGCCGCTGCTGAATGCGCTGCTGAATACGGCCTCGGGGGCGACCTGGGTGTCGCTGCATCATGGCGGCGGGGTGGGCATGGGGTATTCCCAGCATGCGGGCATGGTGATCTGTTGCGATGGGTCCGAGGAGGCGGACGCGCGGATCGGGCGGACGTTGTGGAACGACCCGGCGACGGGGGTGATGCGGCACGCGGATGCGGGCTATGAGGAGGCGCTGGACTGCGCGAGGGAGAAGGGGTTGCGGCTGCCGGGGATCCTGGGGAACTGAGGGTCGGCGGGGGGGTGTCCCACGCGTGGGACATTTCGCCATGACGTGATATCAAGGGGTTACAGAGGCGGATTTACCATCTGTTAGGGATCTGGTAGCCGGGCCGCACCCTTCACACCCTGTCTTCGGAGATCCGATCATGCGCCTTCTTGCCCGGCGGGAGTACACGTGCCAGCCTTGGCGAAACGGCGGCGGAGAGACGGCCGAGATCGCCGTTCGCCCCGGTGCGGGAAGCGATTTCCTGTGGCGGCTGAGCCTGGCGACGATCACCCGGTCGGGGCCGTTTTCGACCTTTCCGGGCGTGTCGCGGTTATTCACCCTGGTCGAAGGCGGGCCGGTGTCGATACGGGTGGGCGACGCGGGGTCCGCCGAGGTGGCGGTGGGCGACGGGCTGAAATTTCCCGGCGACGCGCCGGTGCGGGCCGACCTGGCCGGGGGGCCGGCCATGGCGCTGAACATCATGTACCGCCCCGAGGCCACCCGCGCCACGATCCGCCGCCTGTCCTGCATCGGCCCGACCCGGATTCAGCACGAGGCGGCCACGGGGGAGAGCTTTCTGTTCCTCGGCGGAGCCTGCCGGGTCGAAGGCGGGGACGTGGCGCTGGAGACGGAGGCCGGGGATACGCTGGCCGATGTGTCGGGCGCGGGGCCGCTGGTGGTGACGCCGGAGGAGGCGTGCATGGTTTACGCGATCGGGTTTGGCGGGGTGTGATTGTTGAAGGAGGCGGGAACCGCTGACGCAGTACCTTGTTAATCCTTCGATGATACCGCTGCCAAAGCAGTCAGGAGCGCCTGGAAAGGTGGGTTCGCCGCGCCACGCGATCCAACTTGTCACGTTGAGTGTGAAGGACTGAATCAGTCATATTCATGGAAACGCTACGCATCTGTCGATTGGAGAGGCAAAGTGACCCGCCGCACCCCTGAAATCCTGTGCCAGATCTGTGGTCAGTTTCATGGCACGGCCGCTCATGTATCGGGGGCCCGTCGCGCCTATTCGTCCTTGAACGCAGCCAATTCAAATGTTCCCGTGCAGCAGGAACCCGAGACGCGCAAGCGCCTGACCGCGCGCGAGGCGATGGCTTTGACCAAAGGTCGATACAAGGAAACCCTTGATTACCTGGCCTAAATGCCAAGGTTTGAAATCCAAGACGATCTGGAGTCCATCGTCTTCCTTGAACGGGAAGACGTGGACTTTTTTCATTTGGAGATCCTGGAGACAGACGAGCCGGATGGGTACAAGGGGTTAGGCGACCTTCTTGGCGCCATCGGCCGTCCCAAGACCAGCGCCTACGACGAATCCGAGGCGGATCTGGTGAGAATCGCTGCGTATTACTGGCACGGCATCTCGACGTCGCATGGCTATCTTCAGGGCAACAAGCGCACGGCATTCGTCAGCGCAGTCAACTTCCTGCTGATGAACGGCGTCAGCTTTGAGGCGTCGGACAGTGACCTTGGTCCGTGGATCGTATGCGCCGTCCACGCCCCATAGGGTTTGAGCTTGACGCGGGCGCGTGTGCCTTGGTCTGGCCTACTCATTTCAGCTCATGAATGAGTGTTTTGGCAGCTCATTTGAGCTTCTTGGCGTCGGCGTATGCCCAGGGCATCAGGGTATCGATGTCCTTTTGCGCATGCCCGTTTGCCAGGCGCGTGAACAGGTCGCGCAGGTAGGCGGTGGGCTCAATGCCGAGCAGCTTGCACGTACCGATGAGCGACGCGAAGCGGGCCCAGGTACGACCGCCTTCATCATGCCCGGCGAAGAGCGCATTCCGGCGAGTCATGGCCGGGGTGCGGATCGCGTTCTCGACGAGGTTGGAGTCCATGTCGACGTGCCCATCGTCGAGGAACAGACGGAAGCCTTCCTCGCGTCGCAGGATGTAGAAGAGCGCCGCGCCCAGGTCGGATTTGCGCGAGACGCGTGTACTCTGGGCTGCGAGCCAGAGGAACAGCTCGTCAACCAACGGTCGGGACTCTTGCTGCCGTACGATGTGGCGCCGCTCCGGCTCCTCGCCACGGATCGAAGTTTCGATATGGTAGATCGCCGCGATGCGCCGGAGAGCTTCCTGAACGATCGGTGACCCTTTCTTCGGTTCGGCCTTGATGAGCTTACGGCGTGCGTGCGACCAGCAGAAGGCGAGCCGCAACGGCTTCCCGCCCGGCCGTGTGGGCTGCGCCAGGTGGCTGTAACCGCCATAGGCGTCGACTTGGATGGTTCCCTCGAAGCCGTCGAGGATTTTATCGGCATAGGCGCCATGACGGCCGGGGTGATAGTGGAACACCACCCCTGGCGGCTCAGGCCCGTTCCAGCCCCGATCATCCCGCAAGACGGCCCAGAGGTATCCCGTTCTGGTCCTACCCTTTCCTGGGTCCAGGATTGGAGCGGTTGTTTCGTCGACGTAGAGTCTGGTGCTTCCGGTTTTCAGCAGCACTGCCATGCGATCGACAACGGGCGCGATCTGGGCTGCCGTCCGCCCCATCCAATCTGCGAGAGTGGAGCGCTCAATGGGCACCCCATGACGGGCCATGGCCACGGCCTGGCGGTGCAAGGGCATATGCTCAAGATACTTCGAGACCGCGACTTCGGCGAGTAGCGCTTCTGTCGGCCAGCTGCCTTCCAGAAGATAAGCAGGCGCGTGGGCCTGCACGACCCCGGCGCGTCCCTTGGGACAGGCATACTTCGGGCGGATCGTGGTGATCACCCGGTACTGCGCAGGAACGTAGTCGAGCCGGTCCGCGCGGTCCTCCCCGATCCGCACCATGTCGCCGCAGCCGCAGGAGCAGACGACGCTGTCCGGCTCGATGACGCGCTCGATGCGCGGCAGGTCTGCCGGCAATGCCCGGGACTTGCGTGGCTTGCGGCGTTTGCCTTTGTCGGGATCGGCCTCGCTCGCCGCGATCTTTTCCTCGACCTCGGCGATCTCCGCCTCGGTCTGAGCGATGGCGGTTTCAAGCTCTTCCAGAGCCAGTTGCAGCTGTGCAGGGTCGAGCTTTTCGGACTTCGGTCCGAACTTCGCATGCCGATATTGCCCGATCTGTCCTTCGAGCTTCTCGATGAGTTCCTTGAGCTCGATGATGAGCCCGTCCTTCTCGGCGGCGACGGCCTGGTGATGCTCTCGCGCAGCGCGCTCGATCGTCGCTTCAGCGCGGGCCGCTTCAAGGGCCCGTGCTTGCGCCGAGAAGGCTTCCACCACTTCGGGCGGCAGGTCCGGAAACTGGCTGAGATCGAAGGGCTGCGACATGCGCACTTGTAGCTCAACCAGCTGGCAATGCCCAATAATATATGAGGATTTGGCGAAGATTGCCTATCCGGCTGCGGTCGGCGCCAGCACTTTCCGAGGCGCTATCTTTTGCCAATCGAGACCCTCGAACAGGGCTTCGTACTGCGCCCTGGAAAGCGGCATGACACCGTCCCGCACCTTCGGCCAGACGAAGCTGTGGGCCTCGAGGATCTTGTAAATGAGTACGAGGCCACTGCCATCCCATAGGAGGATCTTCAGCCTGTCCCCGCGCTTCGAACGGAAGATCACCGTGATACCGGAGTGCGGGTCCAGTCCCAGTTCGGTCTGCACCATCATGGCCAGGGCGTTGTGCCCACACCGAAAGTCCACCGGCCGGGTTGCAATCATGACCCGCAAGTGCTGCGTCGCGACAATCACGAAGCGCGCGCCAGTGTGCGGATCAGGCGCTCCAGCCGCTCGTCCGGAATACTCTCCCGCACCCGGACGGTCAGGTCACCGAACTCGATCTCGATCACCTTTGGCGTCTCATCCGCCGGCGGCGGTGGAGGATCTGCTGGAGGCCGCGCGCCCGACAAGTCTGGAACAACCAACGGCACAAAAGCAGGGGCGTCCGCCCCCTCTAAGTTGGCAACCGCAACCGCATCGGCCGGCAGAGCCAACGCACCGTCGCGAGCTTGCCGCCGCCAACTCGAAAGTTGACGGGCAGCAATCCCATGTCGCGCCGCCACATCCACAACTCGGGCGCCGGGACAGAAACTCTCTACGACAATCCGCGCTTTCAACTCGTCGGGCCAGCGCCGATACCCACGCCTCTCTTCGACAAACTCTATGCGGCCACGGAAACCTTCGCCGTCGTCGGCCATGTCATTCTCCTTCCAGTAACATGGAACGAGAATCCGGACAGGACATCGAAGACGGAACCGGTCAAATCAATGGGGCGCAGCCGGCGCATACCGTGGATCGAGACCCTGTTCGTCACCGATGCGATCACCGTCGAAATTCTGGAAGACGCTCTGCGTCGCCATTCGGTCTGGCTTTGACAGATCAGGCGGGGGGGGCGTCAGTCGACCCGGGGATTGAACAGCCACGGGTCGACTGTGAGCCCAGATACCGCGGGCCAGAGATTTGCGGGCCAGAGATTTGTGGGCCAGAGATTTATAGGCCGGAGATTTATAGGCCGGAGATTTGCGGGCTACATCACCCCCTGTTCACCCCGTCCAGCCACGCGCACATCTGGCGCAGCTTGGTTTCGCTGTCGGCGCAGTATTCCATCGCGCGCAGGTAGCCGTGGATCAGGCCTTCGCCCGCGTCGCGCGTGACCGGGACGCCGGCGGCTTCCAGCGCGTCGGCATAGGCCGCGCCGCTGTCGCGCAGGGGGTCGTTCTGGGCGACGGCCACGTAGGCGGGGGGCAGGCCGGCGTGGCTTTCGGCGGCCAGGGGCGCGATGCGGGGGTCGGTGTTCAGCTGGACTTCGTCGGGGCAGTAAAGCGCGTTGGTGGCCTTCATCGTGGCGACGCGCAGCAGGGGGCCTTCGGCGTTTTCGATGTAGGACGGGCGGGTGCGGTCGAAGTCGCAGGCGGGGTAGATAAGCAGCTGGGCCGACAGCGGCAGGCCCTCGTCGCGGCAGGTCAGCGCGGCGGCAGCGGCCAGGTTGCCGCCGGCCGAATCGCCGCCGATGGCGATATGGGCCGGGTCGATGCCCAGCATGTCGGCCTGGTCATGGGCCCATTTGGCGACGGCGACCACCTGCAGGTAACCGTCGGGGAAGGGGCGTTCGGGGGCCAGCGCGTAGTCGACCGAGATCACCGTCTGGCGATTCCAGGCGGCGATGCGCGAGGTGATGTCCCAGTGGGTTTCGGGGCTGCCCTGCATCCAGGCGCCGCCGTGCATGTAGATCAGCGCGGGCTGGGTGCCGCCGGAATTGTGGCGGAAGATGCGCACGCGCACCGGGCCGCCGTCGCTGTCGATCCAGTGTTCTTCCTCGGTCTCGACCTCGGGCGGGGTGGGCAGGCGCATTTCGCGGGCGATCGATTCGAAATGCACGCGCCGGTCGGCGGGCGTGGCATCGGGGCCGAGGTTGGCCCACTTGGCGTCCCATACCTCGAGGAATTTGAAGATGTCTGGATTGATCATGCGGGTTCCCTCCCTTGGTCGTGGCAGATCTGATTCGGCGGACGCGCCGGGCTTCATCACGAGGCCCAGGATCATGTCGCCCACCTGGCGGCGCAGCATCTGCTGGCCGCGGTCGGTAAAGAGGTCGTCGCCGAAGATCCGCGAGAAGGTCGCGCGGTTGGAGACGTTGAAGACGGACGCCGCCGAGATGTGCCAGTGCAGCTGCAGGGCGGTCAGGCCGCGGCGGAAGATGCCCATGGCGACGCCGCGGCTGTAGATGTCTTCGAGCAGGCGGATGACGGACCAGTTCTTGCCGGCCATGCTTTCCGGCGCGGGCATGTGGGCGCCCGTGTGGATGTTCTCGATCATGACGAGGCGGACGAAATCGGTGGCCTGGCGGTGGTGGTCGAAGGTGAATTCGGCCAGTTGCCGCAATGCGGCGACGGGGTGCAGCGCGCCCAGGTCCAGCGCGTCCTCGCTTTCGCGCATCCGGGCATAGGCGTCTTCCAGGACCGCGCGATAAAGCGTCTCCTTGTCGGTGAAGTAGTAGTAGATCATCCGCTTGGAGGTCCGCGTGCGGGCCGCTATCTCGTCCACGCGGCCGCCTGCAAGCCCATGTTCCGCAAAGACTTCCCGCGCGGCCTGCAGGATGTTCCCGCGCACGGCGTCGGGATCCTGCTTCCAGCCGCGGCGCTGGCGCTGGTCGCCCGAACCCTCCGGTTCGCCCGCTCCGCCTTGTACGGTGTCGTCCATCCGATCCTCCCCTTCCCCGGTCCACGCGCTGTCTTAACCCGCCCGTGGCCTTAACCAAACCCGCGATTTGCGGGTGTCGATCGTGCACCTGCAGCATTTTAACTGCTGCAAACATTTCGTTGACATATTTAACCGCTTGGAACATTACTGCGTCAAGAGCCCAATATTCGCGGGCCGGGAGGCCAGCCGGAGGGGTGGCCAGGAGGACGGGAGGAGCCCACGCAATGACACAGCCGCTGTCTGCGACAACGCCGGAACGACCGATCAAGATCGGCCTGCTTGGATCCGGCATTTCGGGTACCCGCACGCCCCGTATGCATCTGTATGCGGCCGAGGCGCTGGACCTTCCCTATAGCTACGACCTGATCGACGCGACCGTGCGCGACCTGCCCGAGGATCCGGCCGAGATCCTGTCGATGCTGGAAGCCGAAGGGTACGACGGGCTGAACGTGACCTACCCGTTCAAGCGGGCGGTCATGGGTGTGCTGGACGAGGTGTCGGATTCGGCCCGCAAGGTCGGGGCGGTGAACACCGTGCTGCTGAAGGGCGGTCAGCGGAAGGGGCACAACACCGACCATTGGGGCTTTACCGAAAGCCTGCGGCGGGGTCTGCCGGACGCGAAAAAGGGCCAGGTGCTGCAATTGGGCGCCGGGGGCGCCGGCGGGGCGGTGGCGCATGCGCTGCTGGATGACGGCGTCGGCCAGCTGATGATCCGCGATGTCGGCGAAGGCACGGCCGAAGCGCTGGCCGCGCGGCTGTGCGACACCTACGGGGCCGGGCGCGCCAGGGCGGTGGGTGACGTGATGGACGTGGCCGGTCAGGTCGACGGGATCGTCAACTGCACACCGGTGGGCATGGACAAGCACCCGGGCCTGCCGCTGTCGGCGGCGGCGATAGATCCGCGCCAATGGGTGGCGGACATCGTCTATTTCCCGCTGGAAACCGAATTGCTGGCGACGGCACGGGCGCTGGGATGCGCCGTGCTGCCCGGGTCGGGCATGGCGCTGTACCAGGCGGTGCGGGCGTTCAAGCTGTTCACGGGCCAGGAACCGGATATCGACCGGATGCGGGAGGCATTCGCGTCGTTCGACTGAGAGAGGGCGGTCAACGCCGAACAAGCATCAGGGAGGATTGCATGTTCAAGTCTAAGGGAAATTTCGGGCTGAAGGCGATGGCCGCCGCGGGGGCCTTGTGCCTTTGCGCGACCACGCTGTCGGCGCAGGCGGTGGAGCTGATCTATTCGGACACCGTGCAGGAAAACGACCGGAGGTCGGGGATCCTGAACGAGGCTTTCGCCGGTTGCCTGGGCGACGCGTTCGCGTTCAAGCCGTATTTCGGGGCGACGCTGTTCAAGCAGGGCACCGAGCTGACCGCGATGCAGCGCGGCAACCTGGACATGGCGAACCTGGCCATCTTCGATTTCTACAACCAGGTGCCCGAGGCGTCGATCCTGGGCACGGCCTACCTGTGGCGCGACTATGATCACATGCGGGCGACCTTTGACAGCGACGTGCTGGACGGGGTGATCGGCGACATGGAGGAGAAGACCGGGATCAAGATCCTGGCCTGGCCCTATATCGGGACCCGCCATGTCAACGTGCGGGGCGACAAGAAGATCATGACGCCGGCGGACCTGGCCGGGGTCAAGCTGCGGATGCCGGGCGGCGAGGGCTGGCAGTTCGTGGGCGAGGCGCTGGGGGCGAACCCGACGCCGCTGGCCTTCACGGAAGTCTATACCGCACTGCAGACCGGGGCCATCGACGGCCAGGACAACCCGCTGCCCGCCGACAAGCAGATGAAGTTCTACGAGGTGACCAACCAGATCATCCTGACCGGCCACCTGATCGCGACCAATGTCTTCGCGATGTCGCAGACCAAGTGGAACAGCCTGGACGACGCGCAGAAGGCCAAGGTCCAGGAGTGCGCGATTTCGTTCCAGGACGCGATGGACCAGAACACGATCGAGCAGGAAGCCGAGCTGGTGAGTTTCTTCGAGGGCGAGGGTCTGACGGTCTACGAACCCGACAAGGCGGCGTTCCGGGACCATGTGCTTGAGGTCTACACGACCTCGAAATTCTCCAAGGACTGGCCCGAGGGCGTCCTTGAAAAGATCAACGGCCTCTGAGCCACACGCGGCCCGCCGGGGGCGGGCCGCGATGCCGACGAAAGGAACAGAGACCCATGAAGACCCGCTTTTGCACCACCCTGAACGCTAAACCGGCCACCACCTTGGCCACCACCTTGGCCGCCGCGCTGATGACGGCAGGCGCCGCCATGGCCGACGCGCCGGGCCTGATGTATTCCGACACCGTGTCCGCCGCGGATCCGCGGTCGGCCGTGCTGGACGAAGGTTTTGCCAGCTGCCTGGGCGACACGTTCGATTTCAAACCCTACCACGGCGCGACCCTTGTCAAGCAGGGCACCGAGCTGACCGCGATGCAGCGCGGCAACCTGGACATGGCGAACCTGGCCATCTTCGATTTCTACAACCAGGTGCCGTCGACCTCGATCCTGGGGACGGCGTATTTGTTCCGCGATGTCGACCACATGCGCAAGGTCTACAAGTCCGACGTGCTGGACGACCTGGTCGCCGAGATGGAAGAGAAGACCAACGTCAAGGTGCTTGCCTGGCCCTATATCGGCACGCGGCACGTGAACATCCGGGGCGACAAGACGATCATGACGCCGGCGGACCTGTCGGGCATCAAGTTGCGGATGCCGGGCGGCGAAGGCTGGCAGTTCCTGGGCGAGGCGCTTGGCGCGAACCCGACGCCGCTGGCGTTCACGGAAGTCTATACCGCGCTGCAGACGGGCGCGATCGACGGGCAGGACAATCCGCTGCCCACCGACAAGTCGATGAAGTTCTACGAGGTGACCAGCCAGATCGTCCTGACCGGCCACCGCATGTCGAACAACGTCTTCACCGTATCGAAGATCAAGTGGGACAGCCTGGATGAAGACCAGCAGGCCAAGCTGCAATCCTGCGCCGATCAGTTCGAGGACGACATGGCCGATTACGTCATCGGCCAGGAGAAGGAGCTGGTCAGCTTCTTCGAGGACGAAGGACTGAAAGTCTACACGCCGGACACCGAGGCGTTCCGCGACCACGTTCTGGGCGTCTACAAGGCGTCGAAATTTTCGGAAGAGTGGCCCGAGGGATTGCTGGAGAAGATCAACGGCCTCTGAGGCAGAAGAAACAGGCAAGAGGGGCCCGGCCACTTCCCCGGCCGGGCCTTACACAGATAATCCGGGGGCTACATGGACCGCCTGCGCACTACATTCGACTGGCTCGGCAGACGCGCCGAGAACATTCTTGCCCTGATCCTGGGCGCGCTCTTCCTGAGCTTCCTGATCCAGATCGTGTTCCGCTACGTGCTGAACCTGCCGCTGGGCTGGACGGTGGAATTCGTGTCCATCGCCTGGCTGTGGGGGATCCTGTTCGGGTATGCCTTCGTGGTGCGAGAGGCGGACGTGATCCGGCTGGACATCATCTATGAGAAGCTGCCGCGCAACGGGCGGCGGGCCCTGGACGTGATCACCGGCGCGATCTGCGCGGGGATCTTCATCTGGACCCTGCCGAAAGTCTGGGGCTACATCGACTTCATGGCGATCGAAAAGACCGCCTACATGAAGATCCGCTTCGACTACGTCTTCATCATCTACATCCCCTTCGCAATCTCCGTGATCATCCGTTGCCTGATCAGCATCTGGCGCGGGATCACCGGCTCTGGCCCGGCTTTCCACACGCCCGACACCGCGGGAACCCACGACTATGACTGATCCATTCACCGTCGCGATCGTCCTGATCGCCTTCCTCGCCTTCGGCGGGCTCTCGATGGGCCTGGCGATGATCTGCGGATCCACCGTGTACCTGGTGATGAAGGGGTTCGACCCTTCCATCGCGGCCGAAACGCTGCTGCAGGGGATGTTCAACAGTTACACGCTGCTGGCCATTCCGCTGTTCATCCTGGCCGCCGACATCATGAACATCGGCTCGCTTGCCGACCGGCTGCTGCGCTTTTCCCAGGCGCTGGTGGGCCGGTTCAAGGGCGGCCTGGGCCATGTGAACGTGGTGTCGTCGCTGATCTTTTCCGGCATGTCCGGGTCGGCGGTGGCCGATGCCGTGGGCATGGGCAAGATCATCATCAACATGATGACCAAGGACGGCAAGTACACCGCCACCTATGCCGCCGCGATCACCGCCGCCTCGGCCACGATCGGGCCGATCATTCCGCCGTCGATCCCGATGGTTCTGTATGCGCTCGTGTCGGACCAGTCGGTGGGCTACCTGTTCGCCGCCGGCATGGCGCCGGGGCTTTTGATGGGGGTCGTGCTGATGATCATGAACATGGTCATCGCCCACCGCCGCGGGTTCGAGACCGACGAGGCGATCCCGATGCGCGAGCTGCCCGGCGTGACCTTCCGCGCGATCCCGGCGCTGCTGCTGCCGGTGATCCTGCTGGGCGGGATCTATGGCGGGGTGATGACCCCGACCGAAGCCGCCGCGGTCGCCGCCTTCTACGCGCTGTCGGTGTCGGTGGTGTTCTACCGGTCGGTCAGCGCGGGGCAGTTCTACCAGACGCTGCTGGCGTCGGCCCGGTCCACCGCCACGGTGGGGATCCTGATCGCCGGGGCGCTGACGTTCCAGTACGTGGTGACGCGGGAAAACGTGCCCGACAGCCTGGCCATGTGGCTGGGTCAGTACGACCTGAACCGCTATACCTTCCTGATCGCGATCAACCTGCTGTTCCTGGCGCTTGGCTGCATCCTGGAATCCGGTGCGATCCTGCTGATCATCGTGCCGATCTTCATTCCGACGGCGCAGTCGCTGGGTATCGACCTGGTGCATTTCGGGGTGATCTGCGTGGTGAACGCCATGCTGGGGCTGATCACGCCGCCCTACGGGTTGTTGCTGTTCATCGTGTCACAGATCACGAAACAGCCCCTGGGCCGCATCGTGAAGGACCTGCTGCCGTTCCTTTTCGCGCTGTTCATCGCGCTTGGGATCATCACCTTCGTGCCGGACTTCGTGCTCTGGCTGCCGCGCCTGCTGGGCTACAAGGGGTAATTGCCGATGAAGACCTCCATCGCCACCGTCTGCATTGCCGGGGACCTGCGCGAGAAGCTGGCCGCGATCGCCGCGGCGGGGTTCGACGGGATCGAGATCTTTGAACAGGATTTCATCACCTTCGACGCGACCCCGCGCGATGTGGGGGCGATGGTGCGCGACCACGGGCTGGAGATTTCGCTGTTCCAGCCGTTCCGCGATTTCGAGGGCCTGCCCGAGCCGGAACGCGGCCGGGCGTTCGAGCGGATCGAGCGCAAGTTCGACCTGATGCAGGAGCTGGGGACCGACCTGGTGCTGGTCTGTTCGTCGGTCCATCCCAAGGCGCTTGGGGGCATCGACCGGATGGCCGGCGATTTCGCCGAACTGGGGGATCGCGCGGCGAAACGCGGGCTGCGGGTAGGGTACGAGGCGCTGGCCTGGGGCAAGCATGTCTGGGATCACCGCGATGCCTGGGAGGTGGTGCGCCGCGCCGATCATCCCAACATTGGGCTGATCGTGGACAGCTTCCACACGCTGGGGCGCAAGCTGGACCCGGATTCGATCCGGCGGATCCCGGGCGACAAGATCTTCTTTGTGCAGCTGGCCGATGCGCCGCTGATCGAGATGGACCTGCTGTACTGGTCGCGCCACTTCCGCAACATGCCGGGCGAGGGCGACCTGGACGTGACCGGTTTCATGCGCGCCGTGGCCGCGACGGGCTATGACGGGCCGATCAGCCTTGAGGTGTTCAACGACCAGTTCCGGGGCGGGTCGCCGCGCGCCATCGCGCAGGATGGATACCGGTCGCTGGTCTACCTGATGGACCAGGTGCGGCGGGCGGAACCGGACCTGGCCATCGACGTGCCGGTTATTCCCGACCGGATCCGTTGCGAAGGCGTGGCCTTTGTCGAATTCGCCGCCAGCGAGGGCGAGGCCGAGCGGCTGGCCAAGCTGCTGACCGCGCTGGGGTTCCGGCGGGTGGGCAAGCATATCGCCAAGGCGGTCGAGGTCTGGCAGCAGGGCGACATCCGCATCGTGCTGAACATGGATCCCGAGGGGTTCGCGCATACCTCGCACATCACCCACGGGCTGAACATCTGCGACGTGGGCCTGACCGTGGGCAGCGCGGCGAACACCGTCGCCCGGGCGCAGGCGCTTGGCGCGACACCGTTTTCCCAGCCCGTGGGCCCCGGCGAACTTGAGATCCCGGCGATCCGGGGCGTTGGGTCGGGATTGCTGCATTTCATCGACCGGGCCAGCAACCTGGCCGATGTCTGGGAGATCGAGTTCCAGCCGGTGAACGACACCGCCGGCGAAGACGCCGGGCTGACCCGGATCGACCATATCGCGCAGACGATGAACTACGAGGAAATGCTGACCTGGTCGCTGTTCTACCTGTCGCTGTTCGAGACCGGCAAGCAGGCCACCGTCGACGTCGTCGACCCCGGCGGGTTGGTGCGCAGCCAGGCCATCGAAAGCCCCGACGGCGCGCTGCGCGTCACGCTGAACGGGGCCGAAACCCACCGCACCTTCGCGGGCCGGTTCATCGCCGACAGCTTCGGGTCGTCGGTCCAGCACGTGGCGTTTTCGACGGACGACATCTTTGCCACCGCCGCCGCGCTTGAGGCCAACGGGTTCGAGGCCCTGCCGATGGCCGCCAATTACTACGACGACCTGGCCGCCCGGCTGGGCCTGTCGCCGGTCTTTGCCAAGCGGCTGAAGGCGCACAACATCCTGTATGACGAGGATGCCAACGGCGCGTTCTTCCAGATGTATTCGCGCGCCTTCGGCGAAGGGATCTTCTTCGAGATCGTGCAGCGCAAGGACGGGTACGCGGGCTATGGCGCGCCCAACGCGCCCTTCCGCATCGCGGCCCAGCGGCGGTTGATGCCATCGACCGGAATGCCCAAACACTAAGGAAAAGACATGACGATCACGGTCGACTGCGTCCAGAAAGTCGATGCCCAGCTTGGCGAAACGCCGATCTGGGACGGAACGACGAACCAGCTTTGGTGGATCGACATCGAACAGCCCCGCCTGTGGCGGCTGGACCCCGCGACGGGCGAAACCCGGTCGTGGGCGCAGCCCGGCACCTACCTGGGCAGCCTGGCGCTGACGCAATCGGGCCGGCTGCTGATCGCGCGCGACCTGGACCTGGTGCTGATCGACCCCGACACCGGCGCGGCCACGCCGTTTGCCGCGACCCCCGACGAGACGATGCCGCAGACCCGGCTGAACGACGGGCGGGTGGACGCGAAGGGGCGGCTGTGGATCGGGACCATGGACAACGGTCTGTCGAACGGGTTCGGGTCGTTGTACCGGGTGGATCCCGACGGCACCATGACGCGGCAGTTCAACGACGTGATCGTGTCCAACGGCATCGCCTTCGACCCCGACGGGCGGCACATGTATTTCACCGATACGCGCCGCTATACCACCTGGCGGCTGACCCTGGACGACGCCGGCGAGACGGTGATCGACCGCCAGGTCTTTGCCGATTACTCGACCGAGGGCCATCGCCCGGACGGCGCCTGCATCGATGCGGACGGCTGCCTGTGGCAGGCGTTCTTTGCCGGCGGCAAGGTGGTGCGGTACGCGCCGGACGGGCGCATCGACCGGGAAATCGGCCTGCCCGTCACCAACCCGACATGCCTGTGTTTCGGCGGCCCGGACCTGAAGACGCTGTACGTCTCGACCGCCTTCAAGTTCCTCACGCCCCAGCAGCTTGCCAATGAACCCCTGGCGGGCAGCGTCTTTGCCATCGAAGGCGCGGGACAGGGCGTGCCGGAAAACCTTTTCGCTATCTGAAGCAATAACTTGGGAGGACATGATGTTCCACGCACGCTTCAAGACCATCGCCGCGGCACTTGCGCTGGCGACCACTGCCGCCACGGCGCAGGCCGACGGGATCGAGCTGATCTTTTCGGACGTGAACCCGCCTGACGTGCCGCGGTCGAAGGCGATGACCGACATCTTCGCCAAGGAACTGGGCGACGATTTCGACTTTCAGCCGTATTTCAGCGCCACGCTGATGAAGCAGGGGACTGAACTGGTCGGCCTGCAGCGCGGCAACATCACCATGGCCGGCCTGCCGCCGTCGGACCTGGCGCAGCAGGCGCCGGAATTCGACATCCTGGGCGCGGCTTATGTCGTGCGCGACCAGCCGCACCTGAAGGCGATCTTCAATTCGCCCGCCGGCGAGCAGCTGAAACAGATCGCCCGCGACAAGCTGAAGGTCGAGATCCTGGGTACGTTCTACTACGGCACCCGCCAGGTGAACCTGAAGGGCGACAAGGAGATCAAGACCCCCGCCGACATGTCCGGCGTGAAGCTGCGGATGCCCGGCGGCGAAAGCTGGCAGTTCCTGGGCAAGGCGATCGGCGCGAACCCGGTGCCGATCCCCTATACCGAATTGTACACCGCGCTGCAGTCGGGCGTCGTCGACGGCCAGGACAACCCGTTGCCCAACGACAAGGCGATGAAGTTCTACGAGGTCACCGACCAGATCGTGCTGACCAACCACAACGTGGGCTTCGGCATGCTGCTGATGTCGTCGCGCGTCTGGGACGGCCTGACCGACGACCAGAAGGCCCGCGTGCAGGCCGCCGCCGACAAGGCGACCGAATGGTCGGACCAGCAGTACCTGGACCAGGAAGCCGAGCTTCTCGACTTCTTCCGGGGCGAGGGGCTGAAGGTCTACGAACCCGATGTCGCGTCCTTCCAGGCCTATGCGCAGGAACAATACCTGGCGTCGCCGCTGTCCAAGAACTGGCCCGAGGGCATGCTGGAAGAGATCAACGGTCTCTGATCCCCCGGCCGAAAGGCTCCTCGACGGAAAGGGTCGGCTTCGCAAGAGGCCGGCCCTTTCTGTTTGCCCTCAGGGGCGAGAGTGTTGTTGTGAGCTCGTGCGCGCGGTGGATGGCCTGTGCAAGGATGGTTTCTCCGTCCGGAGCGAGGGAGACGATGGAGCGTCGTCGGGGTGGTGGCCTGTGGTTGGTGTCTGGGGCCAGGACGATGCCACCGCGACAGTCGCAGAACGCGCAACACGCCAGCGGGAAGGGCCGGGGATATCCCCCGGCCTGTTCAGGTGTGAACGACCGCCGCCAGCAGCGCGAACAGCGGCACGCTCAGCGCAAGGCTGAGCATCCCGTAGACGAAGTTCCATTTCCACGTCAGGTCGCGGGGTGCGTAGCCGCCGACCCGGTTGGCCATCAGCACCACGGTGGCGAAGGGCGACAGGTACATCGACAGCGACCAGCCCATCGAGATCGACAGCGCGATCAGCGTCGGGTCGGCGGGCATGACGGCGAGGCTGCCGAAGAAACTGCCGAAGAAGACCGCCGTCATGATCGGGCTGAGGCCCAGCAGGCTCATCGCGGCGATGGCCGGGGGCACGCAGGACAGCAGCAGGAAATCCGGCACCGCATCGAGCCCGAGCCGGGTCGCGACCGCCTGCGCGGGCACCAGCGACGCGGCGGCGCGGCCGATGAAGCCGGAACAGGCCAGCGTCACGGCGACCCGCGCGGAATGGGGCAGGTTGGTGAAGGCGATCTGGTTCAGCCGCGATCCGACCTTTGGCCAGGCGACCTGTCCGCCGGCGCGGTTCTGCACGATGATCCAGCCGACCAGCATGAAGGGACAGACCGCCATCAGCCCGAAGATGATGGTTTCGTCCAGCATGCGGCTGACCACGATGGCCAGCACGAAGAGCCAGCCGCAGGCGGCGGCGAACATCAGCGCGGCATGGCCGGGAAAGACCGGGCGCACCTGTTTCGCCCGGGGCCGGTAGGCGCGCCAGCGAAAGCTGTCCTCGGTCGCGCCGAGGATCATGTAGATCACGAAGATGCCCAGCCCCAGCACCATCCAGAGCTTGCGGTCGACGCCGGGGATCAGCTCCATCAGGGCCAGCGGCGCGATGGCGGTGGGCGACCAGATCACGCACCAGGCAAACCCGCGCAGCAGGGCCGAGACCTGGCGGCGTTCGCGGATCGGGTTCAGCGGATCGTCGGGGGCCGAGGAGCGGATGCCGCGCTGGATCAGCGGCACGAGGAAGCTGACCACGCCGATGTTGAACAGCACCGCCATGATGCCGGTGCCGGCGAACAGCGCGTAGAACCGCCGCCCCGCCGGCTGGCGCGACAGGTAGCGGCCAAGCGCGTCGATGGACGGCGAGGTGGCGGCGGCTTCGTGCAGGAGGCCCAGCAACAGGACGAAGGCCATCAGGAAGCTGGCCTGCGACAGCGCGCCGGCCAGTTCCATCGTCGGGTCGGGGCGTTGCCACCAGACCAGCAGGCTGAGCACGGCGCAGACCGACAGCAGGTAGATTTCGCGCAGGCCGATCCGGCGGACGGCGGCCAGGATCGTGGCGGCCATGGCCAGCCAGGCGATCACCTGGACGGTCGGCTGGTCGGACATGCGGGCCAGCAGTTCGGCGGCCATGACGCCCATCAGCAGGAGGCCGAGGATCACGTCGTTCCATGTGCGGTGCGACGCGGGGCGGGCAGGGGGCGCCGGAGGCAGTCCGTCCGTCATCTTGGGCAGGTCCGGCCCGGGGCCGTGCGCGTGGCGCGGGCCGTTGACAGGCCCCGCCGCGCGGTGTCGTTCGAAGTCATTCCGTTGGGTCCTGAAAGGTCCGGCCCCGCAGGGTTACCCGCTTTCGCGGGCCGGTATCAATCAGGTATCAACCGGATAGGCGGCATGGCGGGGTTGCGCCGTCACTCTGACTTGGTGATGCGCGGCGCTTTTGGGCGATCGTCCTTCAGGGCGACGCCGGTGGCCTTCAGCGCGCGGGCGCCACGGATCAGGTAGGCGATCAGGTCGGTGGCGTCGTCGTAGCTTAGCCCGCCATTGCCGTGGATGTTGGACACGCAATTGCGGCTGCTGTCGGGGGTGCCGGGGCGGGGGTTCCATGTCAGGTAGGCGCCCAGGCTGTCGGACACCGACAGGCCCGGACGTTCGCCCACCAGCACCAGGCACAGCGGCGCCTGCATCGCCTGCGCGACCTCGTCGCCCACGGCGACGCGGCCTTCGCGGACCAGCGCAATGGGGCCGAAGGCCAGCTCCGGCAGCGCGTCCTTCAGCCGGGCGACCATGCGCGCGGCATGGGTGGTGACGGCCGAGGCCGACAGGCCGTCGGCAACGACGATCGCCAGGTCGGGGGCCAGGTCGGGGGCCAAGTCGGGGGGCACCGGGGGGATCAGCGCCAGGCTTTCGGGGGCCAGGCGGCGGCCCAGATCGGGGCGGCGGATATAGACCAGCCGGTCCTCGGCCCGGCTTTTCAGCGCCAGTGTCTCGATCCCGTCGATGGCGTGCAGGTCGGCGGTGATCCTGTCCCAGTCGGCGGGCAGGTGGATGGCGTCGCGGGCGCGCGCATGGCTCAGCTGAAAGTCCAGAACGGAGGCCAGCGGCGCGGCGCTGCCCGTGGCGTCCAGCCGGATGCGCGACGGCGTCAGGCGGCGCAGCGTGTTGAACAGGTCCGGCGTGTCGGTCATGCGGACAGCCCCATGCGCTGTGCGATGCCCGAAAGGTCGGGCAGCGCGCGCGGCCCGCCCGCCTGCGCCAGTTTCATCCGGTCCAGCCAGGCTTCGAATTCGGGCGCGGGGCGCAGGCCGAAGGTGCGGCGCAGATACGACGCATCCTCGAACGCCAGGCTTTGATAGCTGAGCATCACGTCGTCCGATCCGGGCACGCAGATGACGAAATTCACGCCCGATGCCGCCAGCAGGGTCATCAGCGTATCCATGTCGTCCTGATCGGCCTCGACATGGTTGGTGTAGCAGACATCGACCCCCATCGGCAGGCCCAGCAGCTTGCCGCAGAAATGATCCTCAAGTCCGGCGCGGATCACCTGCTTGCCGTCGTACAGGTATTCCGGCCCGATGAAGCCCACGACCGTGTTCACCAGCAGCGGATCGAAGGCGCGGGCGACGCCATAGGCGCGGACCTCAAGCGTCTGCTGATCGACGCCGTGATGCGCCCCGGCGGACAGCGGCGCGCCCTGGCCGGTTTCGAAATACATGACGTTGTCGCCCACGGTGCCGCGTTTCAGCGACCGCGCGGCCTCGTTGGCCTCGCGCAATACCGCCAGGTCGACGCCGAAACCGGTGTTGGCGTCCTGCGTCCCGGCGATGGACTGGAACGGCAGGTCGACGGGGCCGCCGGCTTCGATGATGCGGATGGTGCTGGTCACATGGGTCAGCACGCAGCTTTGCACCGGCATGTCGAAATCCAGCCGCAGCTGGTCCAGCGCCTTCAGGATATCGGTGCAATTGGCGATGTTGTCCGACGCCGGGTTGATCCCGATCACCGCATCGCCCGCGCCCTGCAGCAACCCGTCCAGGATCGCCACCGCGATGCCGCGCAGGTCGTCGGCCGGGTGGTTCGGCTGCAGCCGGGTCGACAGCCGTCCGGCCCCGCCGATGGTGTTGCGGAACCGGGTAATCACCTCGCACTTGCGGGCGACGGCGATCAGGTCCTGGTTGCGCATCAGCTTGCTGACGGCGGCGACCATTTCGGGCGTCAGCCCCTTGGCCACCCGTGCCAATGCCCGCGCGTCGGCGGCATCCGACAAAAGCCAGTCGCGCAGGTCGCCCACGGTCATCGACGCCAGCGGCGCGAACGCCGCCTTGTCGTGGCTGTCGATGATCAGGCGCGTGACCTCGTCGGTTTCATAGGGGATCAGCGCCTCGTTCAGGAATTCGACCAGCGGCAGATCGGCCAGCACGAAGCGGGCGGCGACGCGGTGCGCTTCGGTTTCGGCGGCAAGGCCGGCCAGTTCGTCGCCCGACCGCGCGGGCGTGGCCGCGGCCAGGACGGCGGCCAGCGAAGTGTAGCGGAACGTCTGCTGTCCGGCTGTGGCGGTATAGGAGGGCATGATCGGGTCTCCCTTGGTCCCTTGGGCGCGTCGTTCGGGTCTGGCGTGTCTGGGATTTCTGCTAACCGCATTCGCAGGGGCCGAGAAGCAGAACCCGGATCCGGTCCCGGAAATTCCGCCGCTCGGCGCGAACCTGTCGGTTTTCGTATCAGCCAGCGGTGCGGAGGAGGTGGATCTGCCCCGGAGGTGCGGTTTGTTGGTGGCCCGTCCGCGTATTCCGACCCGGGCCTGCCAGGGTCGTACTGAACGACCCTATTGCGGGTCGACGATCTGTTCCCTACGCTGGGCCGCGAATCCGTTGGGGTGCCCCGTCACGGGGCTGAGAGGCATCGCGCTGACCCATCGAACCTGATCCGGGCAATGCCGGCGTAGGGAACGGAGATCAGCTGGACGCCCGGCGTCCCTTTGACCGTGACCCCCCCGTGCCTTGTCCGCTACTTTGGAGGGGACAGTTTGGGGAAGGTCGCAAGACTTCTGATCATCGCGGGATCCGACAGCGGCGGCGGCGCCGGGATCCAGGCCGATATCAAGACCGCGTCGGCGCTTGGCGTCTATGCGATGACGGCGCTGACGGCGGTGACCGCGCAGAACACAATCGGCGTGCAGGGGGTGCACCTGCTGCCGCCCGCCTTCGTCGCGGCGCAGATCCGGTCGGTGCTGGACGACATCGGCGCCGATGCGGTGAAACTGGGCATGCTGGGCGATGCGTCGGTGATCACTGCGGTGGGCGCGGCGCTTGAGGGCTATGGTGGTCCGGTGGTGCTGGACCCGGTGATGGTCGCCAAGTCGGGTGACCCGCTGCTGGCCGATGATGCCATTCTGGCCCTGCGCGACACCCTGTTGCCGATGGCCTCCCTGCTTACCCCGAACCTGCCCGAAGCGGCCCGTCTGCTGGGCTGCGATCCCGCCGAAACGCTGGCCGATACGGAACGCCAGGCCGCGGCGCTGATGGCCCTTGGGCCATCGGCGGTGTTGATGAAGGGCGGGCACGCCGAAGGCCCCATCTGCCGCGACCTGCTGCTGTCCGATGCCGGGGTCACCATCTTCGAGGCCCCCCGCCAGACGACGCCCAACACCCATGGCACGGGCTGTTCCATGGCGTCCGCCATCGCGTCGGAAATGGCGAAGGGCGCGGGGCCGGTGCAGGCCGTGGGGCGCGCCCATGGCTGGCTGCAGGCGGCGATTGCCGCCGCCGACGGGCTGGGCATCGGCGCGGGCCACGGCCCGGTGCACCATTTCCACGAGGTCTGGACATGAGCGCCATCACCATCCTTGGCGCCGGTGTCGCTGGGCTGAGCGTGGCGTGGGAATTGGCCTCGCGCGGGGTCTGCCCGAAGATCATCGACCCCGCGCCCGGGTCCAACAGCTGTTCCTGGTGGGCGGGCGGCATGCTGGCCCCGTTCTGCGAAGGCGAAACCGCTGCCGCGCCGGTGGTGCGGCTGGGGCAGGGGGCGGCAACGTGGTGGCAAGCGGCTGGTGCGCACGTCACCCAGGCCGGCACGCTGGTCGTGGCCCTTGGCCGCGACCGGCAGGAACTGGACCGTTTTGCCCGCCGCACCTCGGGCCATCGCCTGGTAGATGCGGACGAACTCGGCGCTTTGGAACCCGACCTCGCCGGCCGTTTCCCGAAGGCCCTGCATTTCGAGGGCGAAGCCCACCTGGCCCCCCGCGATGCCCTGGCCACCCTGCGGGCGAACCTTGAAACGAAGGGTATAAAGGTCACCCCCGAAGGCCCGCATTCCGGCACGATCATCGACTGTCGGGGCCTTTCGGCCCGCGACAGCCTGCCGGCGCTGCGCGGCGTGCGCGGCGAAATGGCCATCCTGCGCGCCCCCGGCATCGCGCTGAACCGCCCCGTGCGGCTGCTGCACCCCCGCCACCCGCTGTACATCGTGCCGCGCGGTGACGGCGTGCACATGCTGGGCGCCACCCAGATCGAAAGCGACGGGCGCGGCCCCGCGACCCTGCGGTCCGTCGTCGAACTGCTGAACGCCGCCTACGCCCTGCACCCGGCCTGGGCCGAGGCCGAGGTGCTGGAAATCGGCGCCGACGCCCGCCCGGCCTTTCCCGACAACCTGCCCCGTATCACGCGTCAGATCACCCACCAGGGTGATCGCATCCACGTCAACGGCCTGTTCCGCCACGGTTTCCTGCTGGCCCCGGCCCTGGCCCGGATGACAGCCGACCTGGTGCTGGACGGGGCGCAACCGGAGTTCCTGCAATGATGATCACCGTGAACGGGTCCCCGACCGACATCGCCGCCACCACGCTTGCCGCCGCCCTTGCCGAACTGGGCTACGGCGACGCCCGCGTCGCCACGGCGGTCAACGAATCCTTCGTCCCCACCACGGCCCGCGACACCCACGCGCTGGCCCCCGGCGACCGTCTCGAAATTCTTGCCCCGAAACAGGGAGGCTGACCCATGCCCGTCTTCTATGGCACAGATATCGCCTCGCCGCTTCTGCTGGGCACGGCGCAATACCCCTCTCCGGCCGACCTGGCCCAGGCCTTCCGCCGGTCCGGCGCGGGCATCGCCACCGTGTCGCTGCGCCGTGAATCGGCGGGCGGCGACGGGTCGGGCTTCTGGGAGATCATCCGCGGCCTGAACATCCCCGTCCTGCCCAATACCGCCGGCTGCCATTCCGTGCGCGAGGCGGTGACCACCGCCCAGATGGCGCGCGACCTCTTCGGCACCGACTGGATCAAGCTGGAGGTCATCGGCCATGCCGACACCCTGCAGCCCGACCCGTTCGGCCTGGTCGAAGCGGCCCGGATCCTGTCCGACGACGGGTTCAAGGTGTTTCCCTACACCACCGAGGACGGCATCCTCGCCGGCCGCTTGCTGGACGCGGGATGCGAGGTGCTGATGCCCTGGGGCGCGCCGATCGGCACCGGTCTGGGGCTGAACAACGTCTACGGGCTGCGCACCCTGCGCGCCCAGTTTCCCGACGTGCCGATGGTGATCGATGCCGGGATCGGCCTGCCCAGCCACGCCGCCCGCGCGATGGAGCTGGGCTTTGACGCCGTGTTGCTGAACACCGCCGTCGCCCGCGCCGGCGATCCGCCCGCCATGGCCGAAGCCTTTGCCCACGCGCTGAAAGCCGGGCAATTGGCCCGCGCCGCCGACCCGATGGAGCCGCGCGACATGGCCGCGCCGTCCACCCCCATGTTGGGACTGGCGGTGCTGCAATGAGGCTGGATCGCTTCTATCCGATCTTCGACGATCCCGGCTGGCTGGACCGCGCCCTGCCATTGGGCGTCAAGCTGGTGCAACTGCGGATCAAGGACCGGCCCGAACCCGATCTGCGCGCCGCGTTGGAAAAGGGCCGCGACCTTTGCCGGGCCACGGGTGCCGTGCTGATCGTCAACGATTACTGGCAGATGGCGATCGACCTGGGCTGCGATTGGGTCCACCTGGGGCAAGAGGACCTGGACCAGGCCGATGTGCCCGCCATCAAGCGGGCGGGGATCAGGATCGGCATTTCGACCCATGACGAGGCGGAGCTGGACCGCGCGTTGTCCTTCACGCCCGATTACATCGCGCTTGGCCCGGTCTGGCCGACGATCCTGAAGAAGATGAAATGGCACGAACAGGGCCTGACCCGCGTCCGCCAGTGGAAGGACCGGATCGGGGGCCTGCCGCTTGTCGCCATCGGCGGCCTTTCTACCGATCGCGCGCCGGACGCCTTTGCCGCGGGCGCCGACATCGTTTCGGTCGTGACCGACATCACCCTGAACGACGACCCCGAGGCGCGCATCCGCCAGTGGATCGAGGCCACCAGATGACCCGCTACGCCCGCCAGGCGGCGGTTCCCGCGCTTGGTCCGCAAGGGCAGGCGCGGCTGGCCGCCGCCCATGTCCTGATCGTGGGTGCCGGGGGCCTTGCCGCCCCTGTCCTGCAATACCTGGTCGGCGCGGGTGTGGGCCGCATCCGGCTGGTCGACGCCGACGTGGTCGATGAAAGCAACCTGCACCGCCAGACGCTGTTCCGCGCAGGGCATCTTGGCCAGTCCAAGGCGCAGGCCGCCGCCATGGCGCTGGACGGCCTGAACCCGGATTGCCGCATCGAGCCTGTGATCACAAATCTCGACCCGGCCAATGTCGGGGCCCTGACAGAGGGCGTTAACCTGGTTCTGGACTGTGCCGACAGCTTCGCGGCCAGCTACATCCTGTCTGACCTGTGCCTGTCCCGCGACCTGCCGCTGATCAGCGCCTCGGTCATCGGCACCGACGGCTACGCGGGGGGCTTTTGCGGCGGCGCGCCCTCGCTGCGCGCCGTCTTCCCCGACCTGCCGGACCGCCTGGGTTCCTGCGCCGAAGACGGCGTTCTGGGGCCCGTCGTCGGTGTCATCGGCAGCCTGCAGGCGCAGATGGCCCTGGCGGTGATCGCGGCCATGGATCCCTCGCCCCTGGGCCGCATCACCAGCTTCGATGGCCGGACCCACCGCTTCGCCGGCTTCACCTTTACCGGTGCGCCCGAACCCGCGCGCCGCCCGCGATTCATCGCGCCGACGGACATCCGCCCCGACGATTACCTCATCGACCTGCGCGCGGCGGACGAAGGTCCGCCGGTCCCCGGCGCCCGGCGCCTGTCCGTGCCCGAGATCGGGACCGAAACACCGGCACCCGGCCAACGCGCCGTGTTCTGCTGCCGCTCGGGCCAGCGCGCCTGGAGCGCGGCGGACCGGCTTTCCGCCGTCTGGGACGGCGACATCGCCCTTGTCGCGCTAGGCGACCATACCGGAGGAGAAACCCCTTGAAATACCTGACCTTGATGCTGTGCCTGGCCGCCACGCCGGCGCTGGCGAATGACAAGATGACCGTGATGCTTGACTGGTTTGTGAACCCCGATCACGGGCCGATCATCCTTGCCGACCAGATGGGCTATTTCGCCGACGAAGGGCTGGACGTGGACATCATCGCCCCCGCCGACCCTGCCGATCCGCCCAAGATGGCCGCCGCCGGCAAGGTGGATCTGGCGGTGTCCTACCAGCCGCAGCTGCACCTGCAGGTGGCCGAGGGCCTGCCCCTGGTCCGTGTCGGCACGCTGGTCGCGACGCCGCTGAACTGCCTGCTGGTGCTGCAGGACGGACCGATCAAAACGCTCGCGGACCTGAAGGGGCGCAAGGTCGGGTTTTCGGTCGCGGGGGTTGAAGATGCCATGCTGGGCGCGATGCTGGCGCCCGAGGGACTGACCGTGGATGACATCGAGATGGTCAACGTGAACTGGTCGCTGTCGCCATCGCTGATGTCGGGGCAGGTGGATGCGGTGATCGGCGCCTACCGGAACTTCGAGCTGAACCAGATGGCGATCGAAGGCGTGCCGGGCAAATGTTTCTACCCCGAGGAACACGGGCTGCCCGCCTATGACGAACTGATCTACGTGGCCAATCCGGCGACCATGGACGCGGGTGTGATCACAAGGTTCCTCGCCGCCACCGAACTGGCCGTGCAATACATGGTCAACCATCCCCAGGACAGCTGGGAGGTCTTCAAATCGACCTCAAGGGAGCTGGACGACGAGCTGAACGCGAAGGCCTGGACGGACACGCTGCCGCGCTTTGCCCTGCGGCCCGCCGCGCTGGACGTGGGCCGGTACGCGCGGTTCGAGACGTTCCTGCACGACATGGGCCTGACGGATCACGTGCGTCCCGTGTCGGATCTGGCCATCGCGGTGGGGGTCGACGGGTGAGTTACGGGCGGATCTTCCCGCTTTGGCGGGACGCGGCGGGGGACCATTGGCGGGCCTACACCGGCCACGCCTTTGTCGCGGCGTTGGGCGACGGCAGCCTGCCGCGCGCGGCCTTCCTGCATTACCTGGTGCAGGATTACCTGTTCCTGGTGCACTTTGCCCGGGCCTGGGCGCTTGGGGTGACCAAGGCCGACACGATCGACGAAATGCGCGCCTGCGCGGCGACGACGCAGGCGCTGATCGACGAGGAAATGCGCCTGCATATCGGCATCTGCGCCGCGGCCGGGATCGACGAGGCGGCCCTGCAAGGGGCCGACGAGCGGATCGCGAACCTGGCCTATACGCGCTTTGTGCTGGATGCGGGCCATTCGGGCGATTTCCTGGACCTGCTGGCGGCGCTGGCACCCTGCGTCATGGGCTATGGCGAAATCGGGGCGCGGCTGAAGGATCAGCCGGGCGACACGCCCTATGGCGAATGGATCGAAACCTACGGCGGGCCGGACTACCAGGAGACCTGCGCGCGGGTCGGTGCCCTGATCGATAGCGCGGTGGACCGCCGCATGGGCCCGGATCCGCAGGCATCGCCGCGATGGGCGGCGCTGTGCCGCCGGTTCACCACGGCGACCCGGCTAGAGGTCGGGTTCTGGGACATGGGGCTGATGCCGTGACCTGCGCCTTGCACTTTTCCGGCCGGGTTCTGGCCGGGGAAACGGTGCTTGTCGGTCCGGTGACCATGGCGGCGGAAGTGGGCCGGTGGACTTGCCTGCTGGGCCCGTCGGGGGTTGGGAAATCCACGTTGTTGCAGTGCTTTGCGGGGTTGACCGACGGGCTGACGGTGGATGGCGAGGTCCGGAACGCAGGAGAGGTGGCGCTGATGGCGCAATCCGACGGGCTGCTGCCGTGGCTTTCGGTATTGGAGAACGTCACGCTGGGCGCGCGGCTCAGGCGGGTGCGGGCGGACCGTGCGCGGGCGCTGGAATTGCTGGGCCGCGTGGGGCTGGACGGGCTGACGATGCGCCGGCCGCAGACGCTGTCGGGCGGGCAGAGGCAACGGGCGGCGCTGGCGCGCACGCTGTACGAGGACCGGCCCGTGGTGTTGCTGGACGAACCGTTTTCCGCGCTGGACGTGGCGACGCGGGCGCGGATGCAGGACCTTGCGGCGGCGGAGCTGAAGGGGCGGACGGTGCTGCACGTGACCCATGATCCGTCCGAAGCGGCGCGGCTGGGGCAGCGGATCCTGATCCTGACCGGCGACGGGATCGAGGTGATCGACCGACCCGACGCCATCCCGCGCGCGCCCGATGCCGGGATCACGCTGGCCCTGACCGGGCAGCTGACGCGCACCCTGCTGGAGGCGGGATGATGAGGGTGGTGTCGCTCGCCCTGCCCTTGCTGGCCGGTCTCGCGGTCTGGCAGGGGATCGTTCTGCTGCTGGGGATGCCCTCCTTCATCCTGCCGTCGCCCTTCAGCGTCGCCGATGAGATGTGGCAAAGCCGGGTGCTGCTGGCCGAAAATGCGTTGATCACGCTGACGGAGATCCTGCTGGGGCTGGTTCTGGGCGCGGCGCTCGGCTGGCTGACGGCGATCCTGCTGGCGCTGTCGCCGGCCGTGGCGCGGGTGGTCAAACCCCTGCTGGTCTTCAGCCAGGCGGTGCCGGTCTTTGCGCTGGCCCCGGTCTTTACGCTGTGGTTCGGCTATGGGCTGGGGTCCAAGATCGCGATGGCACTGCTGATCATCTATTTCCCCGTGACCTCGGCCTTTCACGACGCGCTGGTCAACACGCCCGGCCCATGGCTGACGCAGGCGCGGGTGATGGGGGCGTCGAAGGCGCGCACGCTTTGGTGCATCCGGATGCCGGCGGCGTTGCCCGGGCTGATGTCGGGGCTGCGGCTGGCGGCGGTCTATGCGCCGATCGGGGCGATCATCGGGGAATGGGTGGGGGCGTCGAAGGGCCTTGGCTACCTGATGCTGCTGGCCAATGGCCGGGCCAAGACCGACCTGATGTTCGCCGCCGTCGTGGTGGTGGCGATCATGACGATCCTGCTGCACCGAATGATGGATGTCATCGCGACGCGGATCGAAGAGGGCAGGCGCGGCTGACAGGCAGGACCAGTGCCTGTCAGCCGCGCCGCCGGCCGGGACGGGGAGGTGCCCGGCATTCGTGGAAGGGTCAGTGTCAGTGTCAGGGCCAGTGTTAGGGCCAGTGTTAGGCCCCAAGTCAGGCGGCGGGACGGCGCACCGTGGACATCGCATCGATCACCATCGGGTCCAGGCCCTTGCCGCCGCTTTCCACGTAGGAAATCAGCATCGACCGCATCCGGGGTTCCCAGAAATCGTTGATGTGATCGGCGACCTTTTCGGCGTTGTTCTCGCCGGGCTGGGTCTTGAAGAAGGTGGCGATCTGGTTGGCCATCATCACCATTTTCTCAGGCGACATGTTCATCTCCGTCAATGATCCGCTCGGGGCGGGAATAGATGTCGAACCCGCCGCCGCGGGCGAAGGCGGCCAGCGTCAGGCCCGCGCCGCGCGCCAGCCGCAGGGCATGGGCGGTGGGGGCCGACACGGCGATCAGCGTGCGGGCGCCCGCGATCACGGTCTTCTGCACCATCTCGACGGACACGCGGCTGGTCAGGACAATCGCGCCGGTCGACGGATCCAAGCCCGCGCGCAGCAGCGCGCCGATCAGCTTGTCCAATGCGTTGTGACGGCCCACGTCCTCGCGCGCCAGCGCGATGCCTTCGCCGGGGACAAGGAAGCCGGCGGCATGGGTGGCGCGGGTCATGTCGTGCAGCGGCTGGTGGTCGCGCAAAAGGTCGGTGGCGATGGCCACCTCGCGCACGTCGAAACGGGGGCCGCCGCCCGGCAGCACGGGCAGGGGGCGCAGCGCCTGGTCCAGGCTGTCGATCCCGCACAACCCGCAGCCCACCGGGCCCATCATCGCCCGCCTGCGCGCCTTCAGCGCCTCGGCGCGCGCGTCAGGCAGCCAGAACCGCGCCTCGATCCCGTTGTCGTGGGGCACGATCTCGAACCCTTCGACCTGGTCGAGCGTTTCGACGAAGCCTTCGGTCATCGCGAAGCCCATGGCGAAATCCTCGATATCCTCGGGCGTCGCCATCATCACCCCGTGGGTGGTGCCGTCAAAGACCATGGCCACCGGCGTTTCCTCGGGCAGGTTGCGCAGGACCGGGGCCCGGCCGCTGCGCTGGACTGACATTCCGTGAGCTGTGGACATCGGTTTCACTCCGCCGCCGGCAGGATGCGGCGGGCCCGTTCGGCATGGGCGTTGTAATCCTCCTGCCAGTCGGTCGGGCCGTTCGACAGGCTGACCTGCACCGCCGTGACCTTGTATTCCGGGCAGTTGGTCGCCCAGTCGGAATAGTCGGTGGTGATCACGTTGGCCTGCGTGTCGGGGTGGTGGAAGGTGGTGTAAACCACCCCCGGCCCGACCCGGTCGGTCAGTTCCGCCTTCAGCGTGGTTTCACCCGAGCGGGACGCCAGCTTGATCCAGTCGCCGTGCTTGACCCCGCGCAGTTCGGCGTCGTTGGGGTGGATTTCCAGCACGTCCTGCCCGTGCCAGACGGTGTTTTCCGTCCGCCGTGTCTGGGCGCCGACGTTGTATTGCGACAGGATCCGGCCCGTGGTCAGCAGCAGCGGGAAGCGCGGGCCGGACTTTTCGTCCGTCGCAACGTATTCCGTCACGATGAACCGCCCCTTGCCGCGCACAAAGCCGTCGACATGCATCAGCGGCGTGCCTTCGGGGTGCGCTTCGTTGCAGGGCCACTGGACGGACCCCTTTTCCTCCAGCAAGGCATAATCCACCCCGGCGAAGGAAGGCGTCGTCGCCGCGATTTCCTCCATGATCTGGGCGGGGTGGGTGTAGTGCCAGTTCGCGCCCATGGCGTTGGCCAGCATCTGGGTGATTTCCCAGTCGGCATAGCCGTTCAGCGGCGCCATCACCTTGCGGACCCGGTTGATGCGGCGTTCGGCGTTGGTGAAGGTGCCGTCCTTTTCCAGGAAGGTCGATCCGGGCAGGAAGACATGGGCGTAGTTGGCGGTTTCATTCAGGAACAGGTCGTGCACGATGACACATTCCATCGCCTCCAGACCGGCCGCGACATGCTTGGTGTCGGGATCCGATTGCAGGATATCCTCGCCCTGGCAATACAGCCCCTTGAACGTTCCATGCACGGCGGCGTCCAGCATGTTGGGGATGCGCAGGCCCGGCTCCGGGTCGATCTCCACCCCCCAGGCCTGCTTGAAGATGTCGCGGACTTCCGGGTTCTTCACGTGGCGATAGCCGGGCAGTTCGTGGGGGAAGGACCCCATGTCGCACGACCCCTGCACGTTGTTCTGACCGCGCAGCGGGTTCACGCCCACGCCCTTGCGGCCGATGTTGCCGGTCAGCATGGCGAGGTTGGCGATGCCCATCACGGTGGTCGAGCCTTGCGAATGTTCCGTCACGCCAAGGCCATAGTAGATCGCGCCGTTGCCGCCGGTGGCGAACAGCTTTGCGGCGGCGCGCAGCTCCTCGGCCGGGACGCCGGTCAGCATCTCGGTCGATTCCGGGCTGTGGCGGGGTTGCGAGACGAATTCGGCATAGTGCTGGAATTCGTCCCAGTCGCAGCGGTCGCGGATGAACGCCTCGTCCATAAGCCCTTCGGTCACGATGACATGGGCCAGCGCCGTCACCACGGCGACGTTGGTGCCGGGGCGCAGGGCCAGGTGGTGGGCGGCCTTGATGTGGGGCGATTTCACCAGGTCGGTGCGGCGCGGGTCGATCACGATGATCTGCGCGCCTTCCCGCAGGCGTTTCTTCAGGCGGCTGGCAAAGACCGGGTGGCCGTCGGGCGGGTTGGCGCCGATGACGACGACCACGTCGGTATGTTCGACACTGTCGAAATCCTGCGTCCCGGCGGATGTGCCGAAGGTCTGGCCAAGGCCATAGCCGGTGGGCGAATGGCAGACGCGGGCGCAGGTGTCGGTGTTGTTGTTGCCAAAGACCGCGCGGGTCAGTTTCTGCACCAGGTAGGTTTCCTCGTTGGTGCAGCGGCTGGATGTGATCACACCGACGGAGTTCTTGCCGTATGCCTCCTGCAGCCCGCGCATCCTGGTGCCGGCAAAGGTCAGGGCTTCGTCCCAGCTGACCTCCTGCCAGGGGTCATGGATGCTGTCGCGGATCATCGGGTTCAGGATCCGGTCGCCGTGGGTGGCATAACCATAGGCGAACCGGCCCTTGACGCAGGAATGGCCCCGGTTGGCCTTGCCGTGCTTGTAGGGGACCATGCGCACCAGCTGGTCGCCGTTCAGTTCCGCCTTGAACGAACAGCCGACGCCGCAATAGGCGCAGGTGGTGATGACGGACCTTTCCGGCGTGCCCATCTCGATCACCGATTTCTCCTGCAGGGTCGCCGTGGGGCAGGCCTGCACGCAGGCGCCGCAGCTGACACAATCGGAGGCCAGGAAGTTGTCGTCCGCCGTGCCCGCGCTGACCCGGCTGTCGAAGCCGCGCCCTTCGATGGTCAGGGCAAAGGTGCCCTGCACCTCTTCGCAGGCCCGGACGCAGCGGTTGCAGACGATGCACTTGGACGGATCGTAGGTGAAATAGGGGTTGCTGTCGTCTTTCGGGATGTATTGCGGGTTGGCCTCGCCTTCAGGCGCCCTTGCCCGGCGGTCGCCCTGCGACAACATCCCCGCCAGCGACGGCGCATAGTGGTTCACGCCAGTTTCATAGCGCACGTCGCGCAGGCCCACGGCCCCGGCCATGTCCTGCAATTCGCAATCGCCGTTGGCACCGCAGGTCAGGCAATCCAGCGGGTGATCGGAGATATACAGCTCCATCACGCCCTTGCGGATCTTCTTCACCTTCTGCGACTGGGTATGCACCACCATCCCCGGCGCGA
Organism: Marinibacterium anthonyi; assembly: GCA_003217735.2. Lineage (GTDB taxonomy): Bacteria > Pseudomonadota > Alphaproteobacteria > Rhodobacterales > Rhodobacteraceae > Marinibacterium > Marinibacterium anthonyi. The sequence continues at coordinate 46,690 of CP031587.1, forward strand.
CAGGCGTCGTGCAGGAGGCGGGCGTGCCCCGACGGCCTTCGATTTCCACCACGCACAGGCGGCAGGAGCCAAAGGCTTCAAGGCTGTCGGTAGCGCACAGCTTGGGGATCTGCATACCGATTTCGGCGGCGGCGCGCATGACGGATGTGCCTTCGGGCACCGTCACGTCGAACCCGTCGATGGTCAGCGTCACCGGCGCGCCTTCGCGGGCCGGGGTGCCCATGTCGCGGTCGCCAAAGTCTTTCGGGGGAATGATGAAGTCCTTCATTCTGCAGCCTCCTTCGCAGTGGCGAAATCGTCGGGGAAGTGGGTCAGGGCGGACATGACGGGGAAGGGCGTGAAGCCGCCCAATGCACAGAGCGAGCCGTCTTTCATCGTCTCGCAAAGGTCGGTGAGGATCGGGATCGCGTCGGGGTCTCCGTTTGCGATCCGGTCGATGGTTTCCACGCCCCGGACAGCGCCGATCCGGCAGGGGGTGCATTTGCCGCAGCTTTCCACGGCGCAGAATTCCATCGCGAACCGCGCCATGCCCAGCATGTCGGCGGTATCGTCAAAGACCACCAGCCCGGCATGGCCGATCAACCCGCCTTCCTTGTCCAGTTCCTCGTACCCAAGCTGCGCGTGGAATTTCGACACCGGCAGGTAGGCCCCCAGCGGGCCGCCGACCTGCACGGCCTTCACCGGGCGGCCCGTCGCGGTGCCGCCGCCAAGGTCGTTGACCACCTCGCCCAGGGTGATGCCGAAGGCGGTTTCGAACAGGCCGCCCTGCTTGACGTTCCCGGCGATCTGCAAGGTCGCCGTGCCGCGTGACCGGCCCAGGCCGAAATCGGCGTAATGCTGGGCGCCCTTTTCAAAGATCACCGGCACGGTGGCCAGGCTGATCACGTTGTTCACGATGGTCGGCCGCCCCATGAACCCTTCCAGCGCGGGCAGCGGCGGTTTCGCCCGCACCACCCCGCGCTTGCCCTCCAGCGAGTTCAGCAGCGACGTTTCCTCGCCGCAGACATAGGCCCCGGCGCCCTGACGGATCTCCATGTCGAAGGCCCGGCCCGATCGCATCACGTTCGCCCCCAGCACCCCGGCGTGGCGGGCGATTTCGACGGCGCGGGTCATGACCCGGATCGCGTCGGGATATTCGGACCGCAGGTAGACATACCCCTTGGTCGCGCCGACGCCCAGGCCCGCGATGGCCATGCCCTCGATCAGGGTAAAGGGGTCGCCTTCCATGATCATGCGGTCGGCGAACGTGCCGCTGTCGCCCTCGTCGGCGTTGCAGACGATGTATTTCTGCGGCGCGCTCGCGTCATGCACGGTCTGCCACTTGATCCCCGTGGGGAACCCGGCGCCGCCCCGCCCGCGCAGGCCGGATGTCTTGACCTCGTCCACCACCTCCTGGCCGGTCATCCCGGTCGCCCGGCGCAGGCCGTTCAGACCGCCATGGGCCTCGTAATCCTCCAGCGACAGCGGGTCGATCACGCCGACACGGGCAAAGGTCAGCCGGGTCTGGCGCTTCATCCAGTCCAGGGCGTCGACCGGCCCCAGGGCCTTGTCGCTGGTCCCGTCCAGGATGGCGGCCACGTCCGCCGGTTCCACCGGGCCGAACCCATGCCGCACCCCGTCGATTTCCACCTCGACCAGCGGCTCCAGCCAGATCATGCCGCGCGTGCCGTTGCGGATCAGGTCGATGTCGATGCCCTTCGCGGCGGCCTCCGCCGTGATCGCCGCCGCAACCTCGTCCGCGCCAAGCGCCTTGGCGGCGCTGTCCATGGGAATCCAGATCTTCATGCGCCCGCCTCCTCCAGCAGTTTCGCCATGCGCGCCGCGTCGACGCGGCCCACGACCTTGCCGTCCACCATTGCCGCCGGTGCGCAGGCGCACATCCCAAGGCAATAGACAGGCTCGATCGTCACGGCGCCGTTGGCGGTGGTGCCGTGCCAGTCCAGCCCCAGCTTCGCCAGCACCGCCTCAGAAAGCGCATTCGCCCCCATCGACTGGCAGGCTTCGGCGCGGCAGATCCGGATCACGTGCCGCCCCGTCGGATGATCCCGGAAATCGTGGTAGAAGCTGATGACGCCGTGCACCTCGGCCTTCGAGATGTTCAGCGCCTCGGCGATCAGCGCCGTGGCGTCCGCGGGGACATGACCGGCCGCCTCCTGCAGGGCGTGCAGGATGGGCAGCAGGGGCCCTTCAAGATGCAGATGATCCGATATGATGTCGCGCATGTCCGTGTCGGACAGCGCCGGCGGGGTCGATTGCATGGCAGGTCTCCGGCTGTCTGCCGTCATCCAAGCAAATGCATACCCTCGCATTCAATATGGCAGATCCGTCGTTTGATAGAGATCTTCTATCGCTCCAGCTCGGATATCTTACGGGCTTCGGACAAAAGCGCTTTCAGAACAGGGGGATGGGGTTCGCGGAAGGGCGCGACCAGCCCGACGGTGCGCGACGTGTCGGCCGACCCGATGGGAATGATCTTCAGCGGCTTGCCGGCACAGAGGAACCGGGCCATGTCCGCCGGCAGCACCGTCATCCAGTCGCCTTCTTCGACATTGGCGATCAGGACCACGGTCGAGTTCGATTCGATCGTCGCCTCGGGCGAAATGCCGACCGCATAGCAGTTCTGGTTGATGATCCGCCGGTTCTGCATGTCGGGGGTCAGCAGGCACAGGCGCTGGCCCTCCAGCTCTTCCCAGCCGACCAGCGACCGGCCCGCCATGGGGGCGTCTTCGTGGCAGATCAGCATGTAGTGCTCGCGGTACAGCGGTTCGGTGCTGACCTTGCCCATGGGTTCGTTGTCGAGATAGGAAATGCCCGCGTCCACAGTGAAATTCTCGATCATCGACAGCGCCTCGGCCGAGGTGCGCGACAGCACCGTCAGCTGCACGTTCGGGTGTTTGCGGCTGAACGCGGCGGACAGTTTCGCGGCCCATGTCAGCGCCGTCGGGATCACCGCGATCCGCAGCTTGCCGGTCAGGTCGTGACGGGTGAACCGCATCTCTTCGCGCAGCTGGCGCGCATCGCCGACGATCTTGCGCGCCCAGGTCAGCGCGCTTTGTCCTTCGGGGGTCAGACCGCCATAACGCGACCCCCGGATCACCAGTTGCACGCCCAGCTGGTCCTCAAGCTGTTTTATCCCCGCCGACAGGGTCGGCTGGGTGATCCCCAGGGACACGGCGGCGCGGCCAAAGTGTTCTTCCCGCGCGACGGCGATGAACATCTCAAGTTTGTCGAGCATGATAGAGAAACCCTATCAAACCCGGACGGCCCGGCAAGCGTCACTTTGGTGACGCAGCGTCCTGCATCCGCGCCCGGATCGCCAGCTGTGCCGCCGACAGCCGCGCGATGGGCACCCGGAAGGGCGAACAGGACACATAGCTGAACCCGGCCTTGCGGCAGAAATCGATCGTCTCGATATCGCCGCCATGTTCGCCGCAGATCGACAGGTGGATGCCCGGATTGGTCTCCCGCCCACGTTCGGCGGCGATGCGGATCAACTCTCCGACCCCCTTGAAGTCGAGCTTTTCGAAGGGATCCAGCGTCAAGGCGCCTTGCGCGACGTAGGCCTTCATGAACCGGCTGACATCGTCGCGCGACAGCCCGTAGGTCATCTGTGTCAGGTCGTTGGTGCCAAAGCTCAGCAGCTGTGCGTATTCCGCGATCTCGCCCGCGCACAGCGCCGCGCGCGGCGTTTCCACCAATACGCCCAGCCGGTAATTCACCTCGCGCCCTGTCGCCACGCGGACCCCGGCGGCGACGCTGTCCATTCGCGTCTTGACCAGCCGAACCTCGCTGCGCCCGGCGACCAGCGGGATCATGATCTCGGGCTCGACCGGGGTGCCGACCTTTTCCGCCGCCTCGATTGCGGCCTCCAGGATGGCGCGCACCTGCATCTCGTAGATCTCGGGGTGCATGATGCCCAGCCGCACGCCGCGCATCCCCAGCATCGGGTTGAATTCCGATATCGCGTCGATCCGCTTGGTCACCGCGCTTAGCGACAGGTCCAGCGATCGGGCCAGGTTCATCCGGCCTTCGCGGTCCATCGGCAGGAATTCGTGCAGCGGCGGATCGAACAGGCGGATGCAGACGGGCAGCCCGGCCATGGTTTCGAACAGCGCGCGGAAATCCGACCGCTGCATCGGCAGCAACCGGTCCAGCGCCGCCCGCCGGTCGGGTTCGGAGCTGGCAAAGATCATCTCGCGCATCACCGTCAGGCGCGAGGGTTCGAAGAACATGTGTTCCGTCCGGCACAGACCGATGCCTTCGGCCTTGAAGGCCAGCGCATGGGCGGCATCGGCAGGCGTGTCGGCATTGGCCCGCACGCCGATATCGCGCGCCTCGTCGGCCCAGGACATGAACTCCAGGAAGGCAGGGTCGTCATCGGCCGGCGTCATCACGATCTCGCCCAGGTGCGCCTCGCCATGGGTGCCGTCGATGGTGATCTCGTCGCCTTCCTTCAGCACGCGTCCGTCGCGCAGCACCATCTGCCCGGTCTCGGGCAGGACATCGACGCTGGACGCGCCGGTGATGCAGGGCACGCCCAGGCCGCGCGCGATGACGGCGGCGTGGCTGGTCATGCCGCCCCGTTCGGTAACGATCCCCTGGGCCAGGTGCATGCCGCGCACGTCCTCGGGGTTGGTTTCGCGCCGCACCAGGATGCAGGGTTCCTCGCGCGCGGCGCAGGCGGCGGCGGCATCGGCCGTGAAGACGATCCGCCCCGTCGCCCCGCCCGGAGACGCGGCGACCCCGGTAAAGATCGGCTTGCGCGCGGCGTCGGGCGGCACCTGCGGATGCAGGAACCCGGCCAGGGCGGTGGGGGCGATGCGCAACAGCGCATCCTCGCGGGTGATCACCTGCGCCTGGACCAGCGAAATCGCGTTGTTCAACACCACCCGGGCGGAACAGACCGGCGGCACGGCGTCCAGCAATTGCAGACCGTCGCACGTATGGACAAAGTGATAGGCGCGGTCCTCGCGCAACCCGGTGCGCCCGGTTTCAAGGATCCCGGCGATGGCATAATAGATGTCGGGCACCCGGTCGCGGAACGCGGTTTCAAGCCCCTCGTCCAGGTCTTCGGCGTCCAGCACGGTGCGCACGGTGCCGTTGATCCGCTTCTGCCCGGTCACCGGGTCGAACATGCGGGCCGTGCCGGTGGCGATGGCGCCGCGCGCCATCGACCAGCGGTGATCCATGACCAGCAGCGCCAGCCCGGCATCCAGAGGCGCGCCCTGCGCATGGCGCAACAGCCGCGCCGTGACGCCTTCCCAGGCCGACGCCATCGAAGAAATCACCTTGGACAATTGTTCGGCCGGGTCCTGCGGAAACGGCTCGCCCGCTTCCTCTTCATAGATCCGCAGCGCGGCCCTGGGCTGGCCTGCGACCTCTTCGAACGGTTCGGCGTCCAGGCAGGCCACGTCGGTCGCATAGCGCAGGATGAAGTCGAACCAGCGCCGGTCGGCCTCGGCCCGGCCCAGGGTGGCGGCCATCGCCGCGTGAAGCGGGGCGTTCAGCCCGACATCGGGGAATTCGCGCGGCCCGCCCCAGGCGCGCTGGCCGCTGGACGGCAGGACCGTGACCAGCGGATCATGCCCGAAGGCATTGACCATCCCGGCCGCGTTGAACCGCATGCCCTCGGCGATCTGGTGCACTTTCAGAACCGACAACGCCACCGTGGCAGGGCAGGGCAGGCCCATGTCCACCAGCCGCTGCAGGTCGCCGGCGCGTTCGCCGTGCAGGTCGCGCGCGACACCGGCCGCCCGGTCGATCCGGACGACGCCTTCGTCCTGGTTTGGTATCAGCATTTCCAGCGCAGTCTCCCATGATCCAAGAGCCGGGGCGCGCCCCGCATGCCGGGACCGGAAGCGGTCAGGCGCCGGTGCGCGCGGGGCGACAAGGGTCTTGTCCGATCACTATGGCACGGAAATCCGGGCATTTCATCAGGTCAGTGGAATGGTCGGTGTGGGCCGGCAAGGGATCGGCAGGGGGGGCGGCAGGGGGGGGCACGGCGCGGGACGGTGCGGGGCGACGCGACCGGTGGCAGTGTTCCGGATCGCGTCGCCCGACCGTTCCAGGACCGGAAGCGCGCGCAACGGCTGGTCCTGGCCCTGGCCCCTCGATCCCAGCCTCGGGAGGAGGAAACGGGATCTTGGGGTTCGGGGCAGGTCAGGCCCGTGGTGGTATCGTGTGCAAACAGCACCTGCGGCCCCTTGTTGGTCCTGGTCCAGCGATTCCGCTTCGGGGTGGCGGCATCACATGTTCATGGTACTAGGTATACCACGTACAAGCAACCGTGGAATTCGGTTTCATTGCGAAAAATCGCATCGGGGGTCAGATCGCGGGCAGGGGTCAGGCGCGGACCAGTTCGCGCATCACGCAGGCCGGGGGGCGATCGCGCAGCGTGACCTCGCGCGCGGGGGTCCAGAGCGTGGCGTCGAAATCTGGGAAGAACGTGTCGGGGTCGTCGGCTTCGGTGTCGACCTCGGTGATGATCAGGCGGTGGGCCAGCGCCATCATTTCGGCATAGATCCGGTGCCCGCCCATGCCGTAGATCCGGTCGTACCCGGCGCCGCGGGCAAAGGACACGGCGGCCCCGACCGTGGGAAAGACATGCTCGGCCAGGCCCGGATCCCGCGACACCACGCAATTCAGCCGCCCGGCCAGCGGGCGCACCGGCAGGCTTGCCCAGGTCCGCGACCCCATGATCAGCGCGCCGCCGTCGGTTTCCTGCCGGAAAAAAGCCAGGTCCTCGGGCAGGTGCCAGGGCATCTGCCCGCCCCGCCCGATGGCGCCGTTGCGATCCCGCGCGACGATCAGGCTGATCAAGGGGCGCAGGCCGGCTCGGCCAGGGGTGCGCCCAGAACGCGCAGATCCTCGACGCCCAGCTGGCCCGCGAACCACGCGGCCAGATCCCGCCCGCGCAGGTCGTCCCGCACCCGCCGGTCCTGGGCGCGGCGCACGATGCGCCCCGGTGCCCAGACCGCCAGGAACGCCTGGTCGATGGCGTAATTCAGCTCGGTCCGGCTTTCGACGACGCAGATCCGCGCGTCGCGCCCGGCAATCGCCCAGGCCGCCTGTTCCATCGCCAGCAGGTCCACCTGGCGCTGCGCGTCGCCGGTTCCCGCGCGCACGGGCGACGGTGCCGGGTCCACCGTCAGAACCACGGGCCGCCCCGTCGCCGCCAGCGCATCCAGCCAGTCGGGCAGGCGCGCGTCCCCGACCGCGGCCCAGGGCACCAGCATCACCAGCGGCTGCGCCGCGTGGGCGAATCGCTCGGGCAGGGGGCCGGCGCCGCCGGGCCTAGCCCGCTCGATCTCGACTCCCAACTGGAACGGCCCCCGGTCCATCTTTTCCACGCGCAGGGTCACATGGGTGACCAGCGGCAGGGCCAGCAGCCGGTCGGCGATGCGTTCGGCCAGCGTTTCCAGCAGGTCCAGCCGTTCCGCGTCCAGCACCTTGTCGATGGACTGCACCAGCATGTCGTAGCTGAGGATCCCGTCCACGTCGTCGCCGCCGGTTTCGGTCACCAGCGTTTCGGCCACGACGTTGAACCGCAGCCCCTGTTCGATCCCGCGTTCCTCGCCGAAGGCGCCGATTTCGGCCTGGCGGACGTAATTGCCCAGAAGCAGCCGGTTCACCGGCTCGCGGCCGCGCCCGATCTCGCGGCGAAAGGTGGTCTGGGTGTTCATGCGCGGCCTCCCGGAAAGCGTGTGCAGGTCTTGAAGCAGGGATATGTCATGGCTGTCACTCGGCTGCGGTGGGGCTGGGGTCGGGGGCCGCCGTCCCCCTGGCGTTCAGCACGCGCCCCACGACAAGGGATATGGCGGCGGCGCCAAAGGACAGCAGCGCGCCCATCTTGGCGGCGTCCTGCACGGCTCCCGGCGCAAAGGCGACAGAGGCGACGAACAGCGAAACCGTAAAGCCGATGGCGGCCACGCACCCCACGACGAACAAGTCGCTCTGCTTCATCCCTTCCGGCAGGCCCAGCTTCAGCGTCTTCGACGCGAAGCTGCCGAACAGCAGGATTCCCAGGGGTTTGCCGATGATCAGCCCGGCCAGCACCAGCACCGTCGCGGCGCCCACGGCGGAAAATTCCACGCCCGCGTTCATCAGCCCGAACAGGAACAGGATCGCCTCGACCGGGATCTTCAGCTTGTGTTCGGCTTCGTTCAGCAGGTCGTGCTGGTGAACCTCTTCCTCGGCAAAGATGCCGTAGTCGATCTCGGCATGGGGAATCGCCGGGATGATCGGCAAAAGCCCCAACGCCGGATGGATGCCGGCCTTGTGAAAGGCGAACCAGCTGACGATCCCGGCCACCAGGTAGGGCCACCAGGACAATTTCGTCCGCACCCAGGTGGAATTCGGCCGGTCCTGCTTGCCCCGGTCCAGCCAGCGCGGCAACCGGTTGAACAGCCCATAGGCCGCGACGGCGGCCAGGACCGACAGCAGCAGCCAGACCGGCGCGATATCGCCCTGCGGATAGAACACCGCCAGGATCACCAGCCCCGCCGCATCGTCGGCGATTGCCACCAGCAACAGGAACCCGATCGCCGGGTGGCCGGGGCCAAAGACCAGCCGTCCGATAAGGTAGGAAAACGCGATATCCGTGGCCGTCGGGATCGCCCAGCCATTGCCCAGCAGCGCCAGCTTGCCCAGGATCGCCGCGCCCACCAGGTAGACCGTGACGGGCCCGATCATGCCGCCGGCCGTGGCGATCAGCGGCGTAAAGGCGCATTTGCCGCGCAGCGACCCGTTCTTCAGCGCGATCGCTTCCCAGACCTCCTTGCCCGCGACGGCGAAGAAGAAGGCCATCAGCACGTCGTTGACCAGGAAATGCAGGGTGAAGGACCGGGTCACATGGCCGGCGCCGTCATCGTGCACGTGGCCGATGGGCCCGCCGTGGAACAGTTCGAAATCGACGAAGTGGTGATAGGCCTCGGGCGCCAGGTTGGCCCAGATCAGCGCCAGCGCGGCGCCAGAGATCAGCAGCAGCGAATACTCCGCCACGAAGTTCCAGATACGGTTCATCTTCCCCCCTTGGCCCGGGTTTCTTTGACCCCGTGGCCGTTTGCGATGGCGTTAAGGTGTCAAAAGGATCTTCCCGTGATGCTTGGCGCTTTCCATCATCCGGTGCGCCGCCTCGGCCTCGGCCAGGGGCAGGACCGCATGGGTCACCGGGCGCAACGCGCCGCTGGCGAACAGCGGCCAGACCGTTTCGCGCAAGGCGGTGGCGACGCGCGCCTTGAAGGCGTCGGATCGCGACCTGAGCGTCGACCCGGTGTAGCTGATCCGCTTCAGCATGATCGGCATCAGGTCGATCTCGACCTTGGATCCGGCGTTGAAGGCCAGCTGGATGATGCGCGCATCATGGCGCGCGGCCTTGATGTTGCGGGCAACGTAATCGCCCCCGATGATATCCAGGATGATGTCCATGCCCCCCGCCTCGCGGCAGATCGGCACGAAATCCTCGGATCCGTAATTGATCGTCCGCGCCGCCCCCAGCGAGGTCGCAAAGCGCGCCGCCTCGTCCGATTCGATGGTGGTCAGCACATTCAGCCCCATGGCCGCGCCCAGTTGCACGGCGGTCGATCCGATCCCGCCGGACCCGCCATGCACCAGGAAATTGCCCTGCTCGGGCAGGACATGGTCCAGGAACACGTTGCTCCACACGGTAAAGAAGGTTTCGGGCAGGCCGGCGGCGTCGATCACGCTGACGCCGTCGGGAATGGGCAGGCAATGGTCGGCGCGCACGGCGACATATTCGGCGTAGCCGCCCCCGTTGGTCAGCGCGCAGACCATGTCACCGGGTTTGAACGGCGCCGGGCCGGCGCCGGTCGCCACCACCTGGCCCGACACTTCCAGCCCCAACAGGTCCGACGCGCCCTTTGGCGGGGGGTAATGCCCCCGCCGCTGGACCAGGTCGGGGCCGTTCACGCCGGCGGCGACCACGCGGATCAGCACTTCGCCCTCCTGTGGCGCGACCTGTGGCCGGGTCCTGGGCGTCAGCACCTCGGGGCCGCCGAACCCGTTCAGGTCGACGACCCGCATCTTGGCGGGAATATCGGCTATGTTCATCGCCTTGCCCTCACGCCGCCTCACGCCGCCTTGCGCTGACCGACCAGCGCGGCGACGACCTCGTCGGCATTGCCGGCGATCAGCGCGCCGGCCCGGCGCAACCGGTCCGCCTTTTCCGCGGCCGATCCCAGGCCAAAGGCCGACACGGTGCCCGCATGGCCCATCCGCCGCCCCTGCGGGGCATGGCGTCCGACGATCAGCGACACCACCGGCTTGCCGAAATCGACCGAGGCCAGGTAATCCGCCGCATCTTCCTCGGCGCTGCCGCCAATCTCGCCGATCAGCACCACGGCGCGCGTGTCGGGATCGTCCTTGAACCGCATCAGGCAGTCGACGAAATCCACCCCGTGCAGGGTGTCGCCGCCGATTCCCACGGTGGTCGACGTCCCCAGCCCGGCCTGTCCGCATTGCGCCAGGATCTCGGACGTCAGCGACGCCGAACGGGACGCGATTCCGATCCCGCCGGGCCGTGCATCGACCGTGGGCATCACCCCGATCTTGCATTGTCCGGGCGTCAGGATGCCTTGGGAATTCGGCCCGATCAGCAGCGATTTCGACTCCCGCAGCGCCGCCTTCACGCGGCTCATGTCATGCTGGGGCACCCGTTCTGTCACGCAGACGACCAGTTCCACCTCGGCCTCGATCGCCTCGATCATCGCCTTGGCGGCGAAGGGGGCGGGGACGATCACCAGGCTGGCATTGGCCTGCGTTTCGGCCACGGCATCCTTGACCGTATCGAACATCGGCAGGTCCAGGTGCTTGCGCCCGCCCTTGCCGGGGCGCACGCCGCCGACGTAGTTGGACCCATAGCGCACAGCCTGATCCGTATAGAAAGTCCCGGCGCGCCCGGTCATGCCCTGGACGATCACGCGGGTATCGGAATTGACGAAAATCGACATCTGAGCCTCCCTCAGCGCGCCAGCTCGACGGCGCGGGAAACCGCGCCCGACATGCTGTCAAAGACCTCGACCGGGATCTTCCGGTCCTTCAGGATGCGGATGCCCCATTCGGCATTCTGCCCCGCCAGGCGGGCCACCACCGGCAGCTTCCGGTCCGACCGCGAATAGGCGAACGATATCCCCTCGGCCACGGTATCGCAGGCGGTCATGCCGCCGCCGTGCACGTTCAGCAGGATCACCCGCGCGCGCGGTTCGTCCAGCAACAGCGACACGCCCTTGGCGATGTCGAAACTGGTCGCGGTGGTGCGGATGTCCATGAAGTTCGCGGGCCGGCCGCCGCCGTCGATCACCATGTCGTTGGTCGCCAGGCCCAGCCCCGCGCCGTTCACCACGACGCCGATATTGCCGTCCATGCGCACCAGGTTGATGTCGTTCTTCTGGGCTTCCATCTCGGTCGCCGAAAGCCCCTGCTTGCCGGCCAGCGATTCGAATTCCGGATGGCGGAACAGCGCGCTGCCATCCAGCGTCACCTTCGCGTCGATCGCCACCCACTTGCCGGCGGACGTGCGCGCGAACGGGTTGATTTCCAGCAGGGTCATGTCGGTTTCGATGAACGCCTGCCGCGCGGCGAACAGGATGTCGATCGGCGGGTTCTCGGTGATCCCGATCCCGGCAAGAAACCCGGTCAGCGCGTCGCGCGCATCGCCTGTATCCTCTGGCAGCAACAGGGTTTTCACGGTCGACGGATCCATCTGCGACCGCTGCTCGAACTCCACCCCGCCTTCGGACGAGGCCAGCAGCATCGGCGCGCCGGTCCGCGCGTCCAGCACGAAGGCCACGAAATAGCTTTCGGCCAGATCCAGCGCCTCTTCGACCGACACGGCACTTACCAGTTCGCCTTGCGATCCGGTCTGCGCCGTGACCAGCGTCGATCCCAGCATGCGACGCGCCTCGTCGGCCACGGCCGACGGCGTCGCCGCGAACTTCACGCCACCGGCCAACCCGCGCCCCCCGGCCATGATCTGCGCCTTCACCACGTATTTGCGCGCGGAAATCTCGGCACAGCGCTGTTCCGCCTCTTGCGCCGTGCGCGCCAGGCGTCCCGCCGGAACGGGCATGTCGTATTGCGCCAGCAGCTCCTTGGACTGATGTTCGGATAAAAACATTTCAGCACTCCTCCCCGAATGCTTGCTATGTGGTACTTGGTATGCCACAAATCCCTTGATGTCAACGCGACCGGCTGGGACCATACTGCGACCAAAGCGCCGCAAAGGCCGGGTCGGGCCACCAGTCGCGACCGACAAGGGAGGAGCGGCCGGCCCCATGGGGCAGGGCCGGAAACAAGGGGTGCGGGGGGTCGTCGTTCGGCCCGACCCGCACAGACCGAGGGAGGACAACATGGCACCTTTGGACGACCAGAAAGGCATCTGGAAACGGAAAGGCACCGGGAAAAGCCGCAAGACCCCAAAGGGTCGCCAGGTCGATGACCTGGCTCTGGACCAGGTCCAGGCGCTGCTTTCCGACCGGCCCCGCCGCCGCGATCTGCTGATCGAATTCCTGCACCTGATCCAGGACGCATACGGCCACCTGTCGGCCGACCACATCGCCGCCCTGGCCCACGAAATGCGCCTGTCCCAAGCCGAGGTCTACGAGGTCGCGACCTTCTACGCCCATTTCGACGTGGTCCGCGACGGAGAAACCCCGCCGCCCGCCCTGACCATCCGCGTCTGCGATTCCCTTTCGTGCGAGATGGCCGGCGCCCAAGCGTTGCAGGCCGCGCTGCAAGACGGCGTCGACCCCGCCCGGGTCCGCATCCTGCGCGCCCCCTGCATGGGCCGCTGCGACACCGCGCCGGTGGTCGAACTGGGCCACAACCACATCGACAACGCCACGCCCGAAAAGGTCATCGCCGCCGTCCACGCCGGCGACACGCACCCGCATCTGCCCGACTACCAGCGCCTGGCCGAATACCGCGCCGACGGCGGCTATCGCCAGCTGGCAGACCTGCGCAAGGGCGGCGACCCCGAAGCGGTGCAATCCACCCTGCTGGACGCGGGCCTGCGCGGCCTGGGCGGCGCGGGCTTCCCGTCGGGGCGCAAATGGTCCTTCGTGCGCGCCAATCCCGGCCCCCGCTACCTGGCGGTGAACGGCGACGAAGGCGAACCCGGCACCTTCAAGGACCGCCACCATTTGGAACGCGATCCGCACATGTTCCTCGAAGGCATGCTGATCGCCGCCTGGGCGGTCGAGGCGGAGACGTGCTTCATCTACATGCGCGACGAATACCCGGCCGTGCTTGAGATCCTGCGCCACGAGATCGGCGAACTGGAAAAGGCCGGCATCGTCGCCAAGGGCTATATCGACCTGCGCCGCGGGGCGGGGGCCTATATCTGCGGCGAAGAAAGCGCGATGATCGAATCGATCGAGGGCAAGCGCGGATTGCCGCGCCATCGCCCGCCCTTTGTCGCCCAGGTCGGCATCTTCGACCGCCCGACCTTGGTGCACAACGTCGAAACGCTGTATTGGGTCGCCCGCATCGCGCGGTTCGGACCCGACGTTCTGAACGCGACCGAAAAGAACGGTCGCAAGGGCCTGCGCAATTACTCGGTCTCGGGTCGGGTGAAGAACCCGGGGGTGCACATGCTGCCCGCCGGGTCGACCATCCTCGACGTGATCGAGGCGGCAGGCGGAATGCTGGACGGCCATCTGTTCAAGGCCTACCAGCCGGGCGGCCCGTCATCCGGGCTCCTTCCCGCATCTCTGGATGACGTGCCGCTCGATTTTGACACGCTGCAGCCCCACGGCACCTTCATCGGGTCCGCCGCCGTGGTCGTGCTGTCGGATCAGGACAGCGCCCGCGACGCCGCGCTGAACATGCTGCGGTTCTTCGAAGACGAAAGCTGTGGCCAGTGCACGCCCTGCCGGGTGGGCTGTGAAAAGGCCGTGAAGCTGATGCAGGCCGACCACTGGGACAAGTACCTGCTCGAAGATCTGTGCACCACCATGGTCGATGCCTCGATCTGCGGGCTCGGCCAGGCGGCGCCGAATGCGATCCGCCTGACAATGAAACACTTCAGCGACGAGGTCTGACATGCCCGACGGAGCCCAAACACCGATGGTCACCTTCACCCTCAACGGCGAAGAGATGTCCGTACCCGAAGGTCTTTCGATCTGGGAGGCCGCGCACGGGCGCGGCCTGAAGATCCCGCATCTGTGTCACAAGCCCGAACCGGGCTACCGGTCCGACGGCAATTGCCGCGCCTGCATGGTCGAGGTCGAAGGCGAACGCACGCTCGTCGCCTCCTGCATCCGCCCCGTTGCGAACGGCATGGTGGTCAAGACCGACAGCACCCGCGCGAAAAAGTCCCGCGAAATGGTGATGGAGCTGCTGGCCGCCGACCAGCCCGAGGTGGCCCATGACGCGTCCTCGCATTTCTGGGACATGGCCGCGCTGAACGGCGTCACCGAAAGCCGTTTTCCGAAGATGGAACCGACATCGGTTCCCTTGCTGGATGCCTCCCATGTCGCGATGAGCGTCAATCTGGATGCCTGCATCCACTGCAACCTCTGTGTCCGCGCCTGCCGCGAAGTGCAGGTCAACGACGTGATCGGCATGTCGGGGCGCGGCCACACCGCCAAGATCGTGTTTGACCAGGACGACCCGATGGGCGCGTCGTCCTGCGTGGCCTGCGGCGAATGCGTGCAGGCCTGCCCGACCGGCGCATTGATGCCCGCCACGGTGCTGGATGAAAACCTGGCCGGCGACAGCAAGGACTACGACCGCGAAGTCGCCACCGTCTGCCCCTATTGCGGGGTGGGCTGCCAGATCTCGCTGAAGATCAAGGACGACAAGATCCTGTACGCCGAAGGCATCGACGGCCCGGCCAATGAAAACCGCCTGTGCGTCAAGGGCCGCTTCGGGTTCGACTACATCCACCACCCCCACCGGCTGACCAAACCGCTGATCCGGCGCGACGATGCGCCGCCCAAGGGGCTGAACGTCGATCCCGGCAACCTGTCGACTCATTTCCGCGAAGCGACCTGGGACGAGGCACTGGATTTCGCCGCCAACGGCATGAAGGGACGCGGGCGCGAGGTGGCGGGTTTCGGATCCGCCAAGTGTTCCAACGAAGAGGCGTACCTGTTCCAGAAGATGATCCGCCAGGGTTTCGGCCACAACAACGTCGACCATTGCACGCGGCTGTGCCATGCGTCGTCCGTTGCGGCGCTGATGGAAAACGTCGGATCGGGCGCGGTGACCGCGACCTTCAACCAGATCGAAAACGCCGACGTGGCCATCGCCATCGGCTGCAACCCGATCGAAAACCACCCCGTCGCGGCCACCTATTTCAAGCAGTTCACCAAGCGCGGCGGCAAGCTGATCGTGATGGATCCGCGCGGCCAGAACCTGAAACGGTTCGCGTCGCACATGCTGCAGTTCAAGGCGGGCGGCGACGTGTCGATGCTGAACGGCATCATGAACGTCATCGTCGAGGAAGAGCTCTACGACCGCCAGTACATCGAGGCCTTTACCGAGAACTGGCCGGCGATGAAGGAGCATCTGAAGAACTTCCCGCCCGAGGAGATGGAAAAGATCTGCGGCATCCCCGCCGAAACGCTGCGCGACGTCGCCCGCACCTTTGCCGGTGCCAAGGCGGCGATGATCTTCTGGGGCATGGGCGTGTCGCAACACATCCACGGCACCGACAATTCCCGCTGCCTGATCGCGCTGGCCCTGATGTGCGGCCAGGTCGGCCGCCCCGGCTCCGGCCTGCACCCGCTGCGCGGGCAGAACAACGTGCAGGGCGCGTCCGATGCCGGCCTGATCCCGATGTTCCTGCCCGACTACCAATCGGTCACCGACGACGGCGTGCGGTCGGCCTTTACCGAGGTCTGGAAATCCGGCGATTTCTCGAACCAGAAGGGTCTGACCGTGGTCGAGATCATGGATGCCATCCATGACGGCGAGATCAAGAGCATGTACATCCTGGGCGAAAATCCGGCGATGTCGGACCCCGATGTCGACCACGCCCGCGACGCGCTGGCGGCGCTCGATCACCTCGTGGTGCAGGATATCTTCCTGACCGAAACGGCGAACTACGCCGACGTGATCCTGCCGTCCTCGGCCTGGTACGAAAAGACCGGCACCGTCACCAACACCAACCGCCAGGTCCAGATGGGCCGCCCGGCGGTGCCGTCCCCGGGTGACGCGAGGGAGGATTGGTGGATCGAGGTCGAACTGGCCAAGCGCCTGGGCCTGAACTGGTCCTACACCCATCCCAGCCAGATCTTCGCCGAGATGAAGCTGAACATGAAGTCCTTCGACAACATCACCTGGGAGCGCCTGGAAACCACCGCCGTCACCTACCCGTCGCTCTCGCCCGAGGACCCCGGCCAGCCCATCGTCTTCGGCGATGGTTTCCCCCGCCCCGAAGGCCGCGCCCGGTTCGCCCCGGCCTCTGTCATCCCGCCGGCGGAAAGCCCGGACGCCGAATACCCCTTCGTGCTGATCACCGGCCGCCAGCTGGAACACTGGCACACCGGGTCGATGACCCGCCGCGCCACGGTGCTGGATTCGGTCGAACCCGAAGCCAATTGTTCGCTTCACCCGAACACCCTGCGCGCCCTTGGCGTCGCGCCGGGCGAATACATCAAGCTGTCCACCCGGCGGGGATCCATCACCGTGATGGCCCGCGCCGACCGGGCGGTGGCGGAAACCAACGTCTTCCTGCCCTTCGCCTATGTCGAAGCCGCGGCCAATATCCTGACCAACGCCGCGCTGGACCCCTACGGCAAGATCCCCGAGTTCAAGTACTCGGCGGTCCGGGTCGAAAAGGCGGACCTTCTCGCCGCGGAGTGATCCGCGGTCGGGACCGGTCGGGGCCCGCCAGCTGGCGCGCGCGGGTCCCGGCCGTCATTCCCGGTTGCGGGCGAACCCCGGCACACCGGGAAACACCGGCAACCACGGTTCGCGCCGGATCGTCCACAGTTCGTATTCCGGCGCGAACACCCCCGGCTTGTCATAGGCGCCCAGGGGCACCTCGATCTCGCCCTCGGCCGTGGCGTAAACGGACGACCCGCAGACGGGGCAGAAATGCCGGCCCTTCCACGACCCGGTCTTGCCGCTTACCGTCACCGCCTCTGTGGGAAAGATCGCCGCCGCGTAGAACGCCGCGCCATGGTGCTTGCGGCACTCCAGGCAATGGCACACGCCTACCCGGATCGGCGGCCCCTCGGTCACCATCCTCACGGCGCCGCACAGGCACCCCGCTTCATGCTGTTCCATGGCTCATCCTCCTGTCCATGATGGACAGCAGGGTAACCGAAATGCCCTATCCGGTGTTCCGCAAACCCGATGCGACCCCGTTGATCGACAGCAACAGGCCCCGGCGCAGCTTTTCCGACACGTCATCGGCGCGCGACCGTTTCATCAATGCCACCTGGATGTGGTTCAGCGGATCCAGGTAGGGGCTGCGGTCGCCGGCCCCCGATTCCGGCCGCTCGCCGCTGATGAATTCGACCGCCTCCACCGTCGCCTCCCATTCCGCCGTGATCGTGGAAAAGATCCGGTCCCGCAGGGCCACATCCTCGACCAGGTCGGCGTAATGGGCGGCAATCGCCAGGTCGCTCTTTTCGATCATCGACACGACCTTGGACACCATCGAATGGAAGAACGGCAGATCCTCGTACAGCCGCTGCAACGCGTCGCTGTCGGGGTTTTCCTCGCGCCATTTCGCAACCGCCGTGCCGAACCCGTACCAGCCGGGCAGCATCAGCCGGCATTGCGCCCAGGAAAACACCCATGGAATCGCGCGCAGCGACGTGATCTCGCGCGTTTTCGACCGTGACGCCGGGCGCGACCCGATGTTCAGCTCGGCGATCTCGTTGATGATCGTGGATCCCCAGAAAAAGTCCTGGAATCCGTCCGTTTCGAACACCAGCGCGCGGTACGCCTTGAACGCATGGTCCGACAGGCTTTCCAAAATCGCCTCGGCAGCGCCGGTCACCAGGTCGTCCCCGGGCAAAAGCGACGCCTCGACCGTTGCCACCACCAGCGTCTTCAGGTGGTCATAGCCGATCACCGAATGCGAATAGCGCGACGATATCACCTCGCCCTGTTCCGTCAGCCGGATCTGCCCGTCAACGGCGCCCGGCGGCTGCGCGATGATCGCCTCGCGCGCCGGACCGCCGCCCCGGCCCACCGATCCGCCGCGACCGTGGAACAGCCGCAGCTTCAGGCTGCGCGCCTTGAACAGCTTGACCAGTTCCCGTTCCGCCTTGTGCAATTCCCAGCCCGAGGTCACGAAACCCCCGTCCTTGTTGCTGTCCGAATAGCCCAGCATGATCTCTTGCCGCCCGCCCTGTCCGTCCAGAACGCGGGCGTATTCCGGCAGGTCCAGCAGGTCCGCCATGATGCGGGGGCCTTCCTGCAGGTCGGCGATGGTTTCGAACAGCGGCGCCACCGCGACCGGGCAATTGCCGTCCGCATCCAGGATCCCGGCCTGTTTCAGCAGCACCATCAGTTCCAGAACATCCGATACCGATTGCGCGTTCGATATGATCGACGTGGCGATCGCCTGCGGCCCGAACCGCGTGATGATCTCGCGCGCGGCGTTGAAGATGCGCAGCTCTTTCGTCGTGGCCTCGGAATAGGTCCAGAATGGGCGCAGCAGCGACCGGGGCGACACCAGTTCCTCGCGCAGCAGCGCGATGCGCTCGTCTTCCGACAGGCCGATGTAATCCGTCCCCGGCGCCACGGCTTCGAACAGCTCGGCCAAGGTCGCCTCGTGCACGGCCGAATTCTGCCGCAGGTCCACCGTCGCCAGGTGAAACCCGAAACTGCGCACCTTCTGGCGCAGGTCGCGCAGCCGCCCGCTGGCGATGATCTCGCCGTTGTTGGCGCGCAGCGACCGGTCGATCGCATCCAGGTCCGACAGGAATTCAACCGGCGGCCCGTATGGAACGGCGGACAGCGTCTTTCGGGGCAGGGGGGCGTCGGGGTCCAGTTCCTTCAGCGTCGCGGCAAGGCGGGCAAAGACCCCCACCAGCACCTTGCGATAGGGTTCGTCCATCCGGTGGTCCGACCCGTCGGGCGATGCTTCGGCCATCTGCGCGACCTCGTCGCTGACCGGCACGACCCGGGTCGACATCGACAATTCCCCGCCCAGCTTGTCGACCTCGCCCAGGTAATGGCGCAACGCGTGGCCCGATTGCAGCCGGAAACAGTCGCGCAGCACCGATTCCGTGACAAAGGGATTGCCGTCGCGGTCGCCGCCGATCCAGGTGCCGATCCGCAGAAACGGCGGCACGTCGGCGGTCTTTTCCAGGTTCATCGCCCGGTGCGCCGCCATCATGATGCGCGGCACCGCCTGAAAGAACGTGTGGTCGAAATAGGCCAGCCCGTTGCGGATTTCGTCGTTCACGGTCAGCTTGGACCGGCGCAGCATGTGGGTCTGCCACAGCGTCGCGACCTCGCGTTCGATGGCGGTGTCGATGTCGTCGACATCCATGTTCATGGTCCGCGCGCGGGCGCGTTCATCCATCAGCCGGACGATGGAAAATTCCGACCGCATGATGCTTTGCCGCCGGATTTCGGTCGGGTGGGCCGTCAGAACCGGCGACACCAGCGCGTCGCGAAAGAACATCTGGATCTGTTCGTCGGTCATGCCGGTGGCGCGCACCGCGTCCAGCATGTCGATCAATTGCGACGTCCGGTTGCGCCCGGTGGTCAGCATCTCCTGGTCCTGGGCGATGTTCAGCAGATGCAGGAAATAGGTGAATGCGCGGACCACGTGCAGGGTCTGGACGTCCGACAGCCCGTCGATCGTGCGCTGCAGCCGGTCATAGGCGGTGCCCGATCCGTTGCGGTGATAATCGACCGAAGCCACCCGGATGCTTTCCACCGTGTCATAGGCCATGCCGCCTTCCTGCACGTGTACGACCCGGCCAAGGATCTTGCCAAGAAAGCGGATGCCGTCGTCCACGGGCTTCCGGTCGGACCCGTTTGGGACGGGCGTCGCCACGTCAGTGGTCGCCTGGGTCTGCGTTGGGGAAGTCGTCTGGGAAGTCGTCTGGGAAAGGGCCATGTCGCGCGCTCCCTGCACGTAAGGTTGGGTGTGTCGAGTGTCCCACGTACCCGGCATGGCTGTCACCCGAAGCTAAGGTCGGGGTGCGGCGAATATGACCAAGAAGTTAATCCGCCTCTGTAAGGTGTTGATTATATGTGCAGCGACGGGTGTCCCACGCGTGGGACACCCGGATTGATTGTGGATCAGCCGATCGCTTCCAGCACGGCTTCGCCCAGGGTGGCGGGGCTTTCCGCGACGACGATTCCAGCCAATTTCATCGCCTCGATCTTGTCCTCGGCGCCGCCTTTCCCGCCGGCCACGATGGCCCCCGCATGGCCCATCCGCCGACCCGGAGGCGCGGTGCGGCCCGCGATGAACCCGGCCGTCGGCTTCCACCGGCCCCGCTTCTTCTCGTCCGCCAGGAACTGCGCGGCGTCCTCCTCGGCCGACCCGCCGATCTCGCCGATCATGATGATCGCCTCGGTCTCGTCATCGGCCAGGAACCATTCCAGCACGTCCAGATGTTCCGTCCCCTTGATCGGATCGCCCCCGATGCCCACGCAGGTCGACTGCCCCAGCCCCACGTCGGTGGTCTGCTTGACCGCCTCGTAGGTCAGGGTGCCGGAACGCGAAACCACGCCCACCTTGCCCCGTTTATGGATATGCCCCGGCATGATCCCGATCTTGCAGGCGCCCGGTGTGATCACCCCCGGACAATTCGGCCCGATCAGCCGCGAGGAGCTGTCCATCAGCGCCCGCTTCACCCGCATCATGTCCAGCACCGGGATCCCTTCGGTGATCGCCACGATGACCTCCATCTTGGCGTCGATCGCTTCCAGGATGGAATCGGCGGCAAACGGCGGCGGCACATAGATCACCGTGGCCGTCGCCCCCGTCTTGGCCTTCGCCTCGTGGACCGAATTGAACACCGGCAGCCCGATGTGTTCCATCCCGCCCTTGCCCGGCGTCACGCCGCCGACCATGTTGGTGCCATAGGCGATGGCCTGTTCGGTGTGGAAGGTGCCTTGCGAACCCGTCAGGCCCTGGCAGATCACCTTGGTGCTTTCGTCAATCAGAACAGCCATGTCTTATCCTTCCACCACGGCCAGCGCCGGCTTGGTGCCTTTCACGGCGGCCACGATCTTTTCGGCGCCGTCCTTCAGATTGTCCGCCGCGATCACGTTCAGCCCGGAGGTGTTGATGATCTCCTTGCCCTTGTCGACGTTGGTGCCTTCCAGCCGCACGACCAGCGGCACCTTCAGGCCCACTTCCTTCACGGCCTTCACCACGCCCTCGGCGATCACGTCGCAACGCATGATGCCGCCGAAGATGTTCACCAGGATCCCCTTCACGTTGGGGTCCGAGGTGATGATCTTGAACGCCTCGGTCACCTTTTCGGCGGTGGCCCCGCCGCCCACGTCAAGGAAGTTCGCAGGTTCCGCGCCGTACAGCTTGATGATGTCCATCGTCGCCATGGCCAGCCCCGCGCCGTTCACCATGCAGCCGATCTCGCCATCCAGCGCGATGTAGTTCAGGTCGTATTTCGAGGCCTGAAGTTCCTTGGCGTCTTCCTCGGTCTCGTCACGCAGGGCGGCGATATCCGGGTGGCGGTAGACCGCGTTGCCGTCGAACCCCATCTTGGCATCGAGGCACTTCAGGTCGCCGGAGATGTCGACGATCAGCGGGTTGATCTCCAGCATATCCATGTCCTTGTCGATGAACAGCTGGTAGAGAATGCCCATCAGCTTGACGCATTGCTTGATCTGCTGGCCTTCCAGGCCCAGCGAGAACGCGATGCGGCGGCCATGGAACGGCTGGTAACCCGTGGCCGGATCGACGGAGAAGGACAGGATCTTCTCGGGCGTGCTGGCCGCGACCTCTTCGATGTCCATGCCGCCTTCGGTGGAACAGACAAAGGCCACGCGGCTGGTCGTGCGATCCACCAGCAGCGCCAGGTACAGCTCGCGGTCGATGCCCGATCCGTCCTCGATATAGATGCGGTTCACCTGTTTGCCCGCCGGCCCGGTCTGATGCGTGACCAGCGTGCGGCCCAGCATGCACTGCGCCTCGTGTGCGGCTTCCTCGACCGACTTGGTGACGCGCACACCGCCCTTTTCGCCGGCGCTGGGTTCCTTGAACTTGCCCTTGCCGCGTCCGCCGGCATGGATCTGGGCCTTCACCACCCAAAGCGGGCCGTCAAGCGCGCCGGCGGCTGTCTTGGCCTCTTCGGCCCGCAGGACGGGGCGCCCGTCGCTGACCGGGGCCCCGTAGTCGCGAAGCAAAGCCTTCGCCTGATACTCATGGATGTTCACGCCTAGAGTTCCTCCCTTGGTGTCGGCCTTGGTGGCCAGGATCATTGGTGATTACTTGATGAGCGGCAGAAGCTTCTTGAAGGACGGTGTCCCGGCCTTGCCCAGCCATTCGAACACGACCATTTCGGTCGTCACGATCCCCACACCGCTGGCATTCAGCCGCGCGATGCAGGCCTGTTCGCTGTCCAGTGTCCGCGACGCCGTGGCGTCCGACACGACAAAGACATCGTAGCCGTCTTCTATCATGCTGGCGGCGGTCTGGACGACGCAGATATGCGCCTCCATCCCCGCGATGACCGCCTGCTTGCGGTCCTGGCGGCGGAATTCGGCGGCAAAGCCGTCGTCTTCCATGCAGGAGAAATGCATCTTGGGCAGGACGATGGCGTTCGTGGACGCCAGTTCGGGCACGGTATGGCCCAGGCCGGCGGGATATTGTTCCGTCATGATGACGGGCACGCCGACTTCCTGCGCCGCGGCCATCAGCGTGCGGGTGTTGCGAATCGTCCGGGCGGGGGCCTGCATGGCGGGCACCAGACGTTCCTGCATGTCGATGACGACGAGAACGGAATCCTGTGCGCGTATGAGCATGACGGTCGCGGTTCCCCCCTGTGATCGGCCCGCGATCTTCGTCGCCGGTCCCTGCACGCCAGATGGCATGTTTTCTCAGTCTTGGTATGCCAGATACCACGGGAATGACAATTCATCAAGTGGCCGGAATTTTCAATAGCGACAGAGTCGCGAAGCAGGAAATTCGCGGCCTCCAAGTGGTTCATTTTTCGTGCCGCACTGCAACAAAACCGGACTTTTCATCGGTTGAGCGCGACGGGTGTCCTGAGTGAAAAAATTCGATAATAATCAACACTTTCAGCGGGTTGCGGGAATTTCAATTCTGCATTGCATTTCGTGCATGCAGACTATGCCTTTTGAATGAAAGACACCGGAAAATCCGGGTGTTAAGGTGGTGCACCAAATACAAACCGTGCAGCTGCAGCGAAGAATGGGGCCAAAAGGGAATTGCGTGCCTCAGGTGTCTGGTCTATGGTGTACCACAGGATCAGGGATGCGTCGCAGCTCGCACTCAAGACAGGAGAAGAGGCATGAAGCTTCGGCCGATCGCGACCAATTTCACCCTGAAGGATCACGTCTACGACCGGCTTCGAGAGGCCATTACCGAAATGGACATCTACGCACGGGAAGCTGACCTGCGACTGGACGAGCGCTCGCTCGCCGAGCAGCTTGGAATCTCGCGCACGCCGCTTCGGGACGCCATCGCCCGGCTTGAGGGGGACGGGCTGGTGCAGGTCGTGCCGCGCAAGGGCATCTATGTCCGCCGCAAGAGCCTGGAAGAGATCCTGGAGATGATCATCGCCTGGGCCGCGCTGGAAAGCATGGCGGCCCGGCTGGCCGCGGACCGGGCGTCCGACACGGAAATCTCGTCGCTGCGCAAGATCGCCGCCAAGTACAGCGGTGATCCCGACAGCGCGGAATTCTCTGAATATTCCGAGGACAACATCAAGTTCCACCAGCGCATCCTGGAGATCTCCAAGTGCGCATTGCTGAAGACGATGGCCGACGGGCTGTTCCTGCACATGCACGCGGTTCGTCTGCGTGCCATGGGCGAGGGCGACCGGCTGCGCCGTTCGATGGTCGACCATGCCGAGATCATCGAGGCACTGGAAGCCCGCGACCCCGACCTTGCCGATCTGCGGGTCCGGGAACACACGATGCGGCTGCACGACCACGTGCGCCGGACCTGGGTCCGGCTGGACGTCAGCCTGCGAGACAAGATGGACACCGCCTGAAAAAGGCGGGCCCGGGGCCGGGACAGAACCGGCCATAGCTACAAGGGGAGACCAACCAATGGATGTAGCCACCGTAGAGCCCACCGCCAAGCCAGTGGAACCCGCGCCGGAGACGTTGACCGACGGGTTCCACCTGCTGATCGACGCGCTGAAGCTGAACGGCGTCGAGACGATCTACAACGTCCCGGGCATTCCGATCACCGACCTTGGCCGGTATGCCCAGGCGCAGGGCCTTCGGGTACTCTCCTTCCGCCACGAACAGCACGCCGGTTACGCGGCTGCGGCGGCCGGTTTCCTGACCAAGAAGCCGGGCATCTGCATGACGGTGTCGGCGCCGGGCTTCCTGAACGGTCTGACCGCGCTGGCCCATGCCACAACCAATTGCTGGCCGATGATCCTGATTTCCGGGTCGTCCGAACGCGAGATCGTCGACCTGCAGCGCGGTGATTATGAGGAGATGGACCAGCTGGCCATCGCCCGCCCCCATGCCAAGGCCGCCTATCGCGTCCTGCATGCCGAGGACATCGGCCTGGGCGTCGCCCGCGCCATCCGGGCCGCCCTTACGGGGCGTCCCGGCGGTGTCTACCTGGACATTCCCGGCCAGTTGCTGGGCCAGGTGATGGATGAGGTCGAGGGGCAGAAATCGCTGATCGAGGTGGTCGATCCGAACCCGACCAGCGTGCCGTCGGCGGACGCCATCGCCCGTGCGGTGGACGTGCTGAAATCGGCCAAGAAGCCGCTGATGATCATCGGCAAGGGCGCGGCCTATGCGCAGGCCGACGAGACGGTGCAGAAGCTGGTGGAAACGCTGGGCATGCCGTACCTGCCGATGTCCATGGCCAAGGGGCTGCTGCCCGATACCCATGAATTGTGCGCCTCGGCCGCACGGTCGCTGGTGCTGAAGGAAAGCGATTGCGTCTTCCTTGTCGGCGCGCGCCTGAACTGGCTGCTGAGCCATGGTCAGGGCAAGGCCTGGGGCGAAAAGGGATCGAAGGCATTCGTCCAGATCGACATCGAACCGACCGAGATGGACAGCAACCAGAAGATCTCGGCCCCGCTGATCGGCGATATCGGCAGCGTCGCCGGCGCCCTGCTGGAGGCCATCGGGCCGGACTGGCAGAAGCCGTCGACCGACTGGACCGGCGCAGTGCGCGCCAAGGTCGAAGGCAACGTCGCCAAGATGGCGCCGCGCCTGAAGAACAACAATTCGCCGATGGACTACCAGGGCTCCCTGGGCGTCATCAAGGACATCATCGCGGCCAATCCCGACACGGTGCTGGTGAACGAAGGCGCGAACGCGCTGGACCAGTGCCGGTCGATCGTCGACATCCACAAGCCGCGCAAGCGGCTGGACGTCGGCACCTGGGGGATCATGGGCGTCGGCATGGGGTCTGCCGTCGCGGCGGCGGTCGAGACCGGCAACCAGGTCCTGGCCGTGGAGGGCGACAGCGCCTTCGGGTTCTGCGGCATGGAGGTGGAAACCATCTGCCGTTACGACCTGCCGGTCTGCATCGTCATCATGAACAACAACGGCATCTATCGCGGCGATGGCGAAAACTGGTCGGGCGGATCGGATCCGTCGACGACGGTCTTCGTCAAGGGGTCGCGCTATGACCTGATGATGCAGGCGTTCGGCGGTGTCGGTGTGACCGTCGACAACCCCGACGCCCTGCGCCAGGCCATCAACGACGCCTTTGCCAGCCGCAAGCCCACGCTGATCAACGCCGTGATCGCCGAAGGCGCCGGGAAGGAAAGCGGCAATATCGGCAACCTCAACCCGTCTTCGGTCGTGGCGCAGCAGCGTTACCCGCAGGCAAGAAAAATCAAGTGAATAAAAAACGTTACTGGGGAGGAGAACGCAAATGAAGGCACTTGAAGGGGTCAAGATCCTCGATTTCACCCACGTGCAATCCGGTCCCACCTGCACGCAGCTGCTGGCCTGGTTCGGCGCTGACGTGATCAAGGTCGAACGGCCGGGCGTGGGCGATGCCACCCGCAAGCAGCTGGTCGACGTGCCCGGGGCGGACTCGCTCTATTTCACGATGCTCAATCACAACAAGCGGTCGATCGAGCTGAACTCCAAGAACGAGGCGGGCAAGGAAGTTCTGACCCGTCTCATCGAGACCTGCGACGTGATGGTGGAAAACTTCGCCCCCGGCGCGTTGGATCGGATGGGCTTCACCTGGGAACGCATCCAGGAGATCAACCCGCGCATGATCCTGGCCTCGGTCAAGGGCTTCGGCCCCGGCAAGTACGAGGATTGCAAGGTCTACGAGAACGTGGCGCAATGCGCCGGGGGGGCGGCTTCGACCACCGGGTTCCTCGACGGCCCGCCGGTGGTGACCGGCGCGCAGATCGGCGACAGCGGCACGGGTCTGCACCTGGCCCTGGGGATCGTGACGGCCCTGTACCAGACCGCGCGCACCGGCAAGGGGCAAAAGGTCCTGGCGCCGATGCAGGACGGGGTGATCAACCTCTGCCGTGTCAAGCTGCGCGACCAGCAGCGCCTGTCGGCCGGTCCGCTCAAGGAATATTCGCAATACGGCGCCGGCATCCCCTTTGGCGATGCCACGCCCCGCGCGGGCAACGATTCAGGCGGCGGCCAGCCGGGGCGGATCCTGAAGTGCAAGGGCTGGGAAACCGATCCCAACGCCTACACCTACTTCATCACCCAGGCCGCGGTGTGGGAGAAGGTCTGCGACGTGATCGGCGAACCCGAGTGGAAGACCAAGCCGGGATACGCGACGCCGCCCGAACGTCTGGACAAGCTGGACGAGATCTTTGGCCGGATCGAGGAATGGACCATGACCAAGACCAAGTTCGAGGTCATGGACACCTGCAACCCGCTGGACATTCCCGTCGGCCCGATCCTGTCGACGAAAGAGATCATGGAGGACGAGGGCCTGCGCAAGACCGGGACGATTGTCGATGTCGATCACCCCGAACGCGGGCGGTACGTTACCGTCGGCTGCCCGATCAAGTTGTCGGAAAGCCCGGTCGAGGTGGTGCGTTCGCCCTTGCTGGGCGAACACACGATGGAAATCCTGCGGGATGTCCTGGGCTACGACGGCGAGGCGCTGGCCCGGGTCGTGGACTCGGGCGCGGTGGGCAACGTGGACAAACAGGCCGCCGAGTAGACTGAATCAAAACGGGGTGATCCGACGCAGATCGGACACCCCGGTCCAGGGAGGACATTAATGCGACTGATCGTAATGGGTCAGCAGGCGTTCGGTAAGGACGTCCTGGCCAAGCTTATCGAGACCGGAACCGACGAAATCGTGGCGGTTTATTGCGAGCCCGACAAAGAGGGCAAGCCCGCAGACCCGATCAAGGATTTCGCGCTGGAACATGGGCTGCCGGTCGAGCAGCCCGCGAATTTCGATGACCAGTGCACGCTGGACAAGCTGGCCGGGTTCAACGCCGACCTGATGGTCATGGCCTTCGTGAACGTCTTTGTTCCGGAAGCCGCCCGCGACATGCCGACCCACGGGTCGATCTGCTTTCACCCGTCGCTTTTGCCGCTGCACCGCGGACCCTCGGCGGTGAACTGGCCGATCATCATGGGATCCACCAAGTCCGGCTATTCCTGGTTCTACCCGTCCGACGGGCTGGATGAAGGCGACAGCCTGCTGCAGTGGGAATGCGAGATCGGCCCCGACGACACGGTGATCGACCTCTACTTCAAGAAGATCTACCCGCACGCGGTCGACAGCGTCCTGACGGTTGTCGATCTCTACCGCAACGGGACCCCGCCGCGCATCGTCCCCGACGAAAGCCAGGCGACCTATGAACGGCGCTGCAACACCAACCACGCGCGGATCGATTGGCACAAGCCGGTCAAGCATGTCTACGACCTGATCCGGGGCACCAACCCCGCGCCGGGCGCCTGGACCACCTTCAATGGGGCCGATCTGGGCATCTTCGACAGCGTGCGCGTGCCGGGCGACGGCATTTCCGGCCGGATCCGGGAAATCACCGATGAAGGCATTTCCGTCCAGGCTGTGGGCGGGCGTGTCCTGGTCAAGCGCGTGAGGCCCGCGGGCGAAGCCAAGATGCCGGCAAACGAATGGGCCACGGCCGTCGGACTGAAGCCCGGCGACTCCCTCGGAAATTGATGAAACGCTAACACCGGGAAAGCATTCCATGAACGATATCGACACGATCAACCCCGCCACCTCGGAAAGCGCACCGAGCAAGCCGAAAACCGACATCGAAATCGCCCGCGCGGCGAACAAGAAACCGATCCAGGAAATCGGCGCGAAACTGGACATCCCGACAGAGCACCTGCTGCCGTTCGGCCATGACAAGGCGAAGATCTCGGAGACCTTCATCAAGTCGCTGGCGGATCAGAAGGACGGCCACCTGGTGCTGGTGACCGCGATCAACCCGACGCCGGCGGGCGAAGGCAAGACCACGACCACTGTGGGTCTGGGCGACGGTCTGAACGCCATCGGCAAGAAGACCGCCGTGTGCATCCGCGAAGCCTCGCTTGGTCCCTGCTTCGGCATGAAGGGCGGCGCGGCGGGCGGCGGTTACGCCCAGGTGGTGCCGATGGAGGACATGAACCTTCACTTCACCGGCGACTTCCACGCGATCACCAGCGCGCACAACCTGCTGGCCGCGATGCTGGACAACCACATCTACTGGGGCAACGAGCAGCAGATCGACATCCGCCGCATCGCCTATCGCCGGGTGATGGACATGAACGATCGCGCCCTGCGCCAGATCGTCTGCAACCTGGGCGGCGTCGCCAACGGCTTCCCGCGTGAATCGGGCTTTGACATCACCGTGGCGTCCGAAGTCATGGCGATCCTGTGCCTTGCGACCGACCTTGCCGACCTGGAAAAACGCCTGGGCGACATCATCGTGGCCTACCGCCGCGACAAGACACCGGTCTATTGCCGCGACATCAAGGCCGACGGCGCCATGACCGTGCTGCTTCAGCAGGCCATGCAGCCGAACCTGGTGCAGACGCTGGAAAACAACCCGGCCTTCGTGCACGGCGGCCCCTTCGCCAACATCGCGCACGGCTGCAACTCGGTCGTCGCCACCACCACCGCGCTGAAACTGGCCGATTACGTGGTCACCGAAGCGGGCTTTGGCGCCGACCTGGGTGCCGAGAAGTTCATGGACATCAAGTGCCGCAAGGCGGGTCTGAAGCCCGAGGCGGTGGTGATCGTGGCCACGGTCCGCGCGATGAAGATGAACGGCGGTGTCGCCAAGGCCGACCTTGGCGCGGAAAACGTGGACGCCGTGAAGGCGGGCTGCGCCAACCTGGGCCGTCACATCGAGAACGTGAAGAAGTTCGGCGTGCCGGCGGTCGTCGCCATCAACCACTTCGTCACCGACACGGACGCCGAAGTGCAGGCGGTGAAGGATTTCGTCGCCACGCAAGGCACCGAGGCGATCCTGTGCAAGCACTGGGCGAACGGGTCGGCCGGGACAGAGGACCTGGCCAAGAAGGTTGTCGAGTTGGTGGAAAGCGGGGTCGCGAACTATGCGCCGCTTTACCCGGACGAGATGCCGCTGTTCAAGAAGATCGAGACCATCGCGACCGAGATCTATCGCGCCGACGAGGTGATCGCCGACAGCAAGATCCGCGCCCAGCTGAAGGAATGGGAGGAACAGGGATACGGCAACCTGCCGGTCTGCATGGCCAAGACGCAGTATTCCTTCACCACCGATCCGAACAAGCGCGGCGCGCCGACGGGTCACAGCTTGCCGGTCCGCGAAGTGCGGCTGTCGGCCGGTGCCGGGTTCATCGTGGTCATCTGCGGTGAGATCATGACGATGCCGGGTCTGCCCAAGGTGCCCTCGGCCGAGATGATCTGCATCAATGACGACGGTCTCATCGACGGGCTGTTCTGACCATCATGACAAGCAGCACCTTGCATACGATCATGATGCCCGTCCGCGGCGATGGCAGGGGGCCCTTGCTCTTTGCCCACGCCGCGGCGCTGGCCAAGCGCTTTGGCGCGCACGTCAAGGTCGTCCACTGCCACCCCAAGACCGAGGACCTGATGCCGAAAGGCGTCGTGATCCCCGGCTTCCTGCGCAAGCAGATCGAGGAAGCCTCGCAAGCGAGTGCCGACACCGAACAGGACTTCCTGGAAGAGAAGTTTTCGGCTGATGCCGCCAAGCACGGCATCACCATCAAGGACCCGTCGTTGGACACGCCGACGGCGAAGTTCTACGAATACACCGGCAAGCAGGTCGAAGCCGTGCGCTATTTCGGCCGTCTGTCGGACCTGATCTGCGTGGCCAAGCCCAGCAAGTCCGAAGACCTCGGGTTCAATACGCTGAAGGAAGCCCTGTTCTACTCGGGCCGTCCGGTGCTGATCTGCACCGACACGGACCAGGTCGACCTGACCATCGGCAAGCACGTGGCCATCGGGTGGAACGGATCGCTTGAATCGACCCGCGCCGTGGCCCTGGCCATGCCGCTGATCGAACACGCCGAAAAGGTGACCATCCTGACGGGTGGCACCACCAACCATTCCGCCACGCCCGAGGATTTCCAGGATTACCTGGCCCATCGCGGTGTGACGGCGGACGTGGTGCGGTTTCACGTCCATGGCATCGCCGGCCGCCAGCTTCTGGCGAAGTCCGACGAGGTCGGCGCGGACCTGCTGATCATGGGCGCCTACCATGAAAGCTATGAACGGGAATCCCTGCTGGGCGGGAATTCGGCCGCTGTCGTGGAGGAAGCGACCATACCCGTTGTTATGGTTCACTGACACAACCATAAAGAGAGGAGGAGAATTAAGGGGAGGACGACAAGAGAATACCAAGGAAAGTTTTCCGGGCCAGCCAGGCAATAAAAAAGCACGTCTATCAATTGGCTTCAGTCGACGCATGTCGCGACCCGGAACGGATACTACTTAGGGAGGAATACATGAAACTCTGGAAGACTCTGACGATGAGTGCGGCCGCTTTGGCGGTCATGGCTCCGGCGGCCTTTGCGGAATGGCAGCCCCGCAAGCCCGTGGAATTCATCATCATGGCCGGAACCGGCGGCGGCGCGGACCAGATCGCGCGCCTTCTGCAGGGCCTGATCCAATCCAAGGGCCTCAGCCCGCGGCCCTTCATCCCGATCAACAAGCCCGGTGGGTCCGGTGCCGAAGCGCTTTCGTACATGAAAGAAAAGGAAGGGGACAACCACACGCTTCTGGTGGCCCTGAACAGCTTCTACACCACGCCGATCATCCAGGACGAGCTGGACATCGACATCACCACCTTCGCGCCGATCGGCCGGATGGCGATGGACACGTTCCTGCTGTGGGTGAACACGGACCAGGAAGACATCACCGATCTTGAAAGCTATGTCGCGGCCGTCAAGGCGCAGGACAGCGCCTGGAAAGTCGGCGTCACCGGGTCGGGCCAGGAAGATTCGATCCTGACCGCGATGATGGAGAAAGAGCTGGGCTACAAGGTGACCTACATCCCGTTCCAGGGCGGTGGCACCGTGGCCAAGAACCTTGTCGGCAACCAGATCGACTCGACCGTGAACAACCCCTCGGAACAGATGGAGTTCTGGCGGGCGGGCAACGTCAAGCCGCTGGTTCAGTTCAACGGCGAACGCACCGAACCCTTCATGGACGTGCCCACCGCCGAAGAACTTGGCGTCGATATCGAGTACTACATGCAGCGCTCGATCTCGGGCCCGGCCGGCATGGATCCGGAAGCGGTCGCCTGGTACCAGGACCTCTTCGAGGAGCTGTTCAACAGCCAGGAATGGCAGGACTATTGCAAGTCCGACGGCCTGACCTGCGACAAGTGGCTGACCGGCGATGACCTTGCCGCCTTCCACGAGGCCCAGCTGCAGCGCCACGTCGAGCTGATCGAAGCGGTCGGCGCCGAAAGCATCACGTCGAAGTAACAAGCCAACCCCGCCGGGCCGCCCCCAGCGTGGCCCGGCGACACAACCAGACAACAGCCCGCAGCAACCGATCCGATCCGCGCGCAGCGACGCGCGCCATGGACCGAGACAGGACGCAAAAGTCGTCGGCCGTGCGGGAGTGGAGGAATGAAATGTCTGTTCGTACGGCTGAGTTGTTCATGGCTATCGCCATGTTCCTGGCTTCACTGGGCCTGATGTGGACGGTCTATACCGATGACCTGGCCATCGGCTGGGTCGCCGGGCGCGGGCCTGGCTCCGGGATGTGGCCGTTCTGGCTGTCGCTTGGCATGGCGCTGTCGTCCGTCTGGACGCTGTGGCGCTGGTATACCGGCGTCACGCCGGAATCGCGCAACCAGGACCCCTATATCGACCCCGAGACGATCTTCATCGTGGGTATCACTGTCGCGGCGATCTTCTTTCTGCTGCTGCTGACCGGGATCATCGGCCTGTATTTCTCGATGATGCTGTTCCTGATGTTCTACATCCGGGTCATCGGCCGCCATACCTGGGGCGTGACGATCGCGGTCACGCTTGCCGTGCCGGTCGTGACCTACCTGCTCTTCGAGGTTGCGCTGAACAAGTACCTGCCGCGGGGACTGCCGTTCTTCGAGAACATCTTCATGCACATCGACGACTTCCGCTACTCGCTCATGTCCTGATGTCGCCCCGCCAATGAAACAGTCTTCCAACAGGGGACGTGCCCAATGGACTCTATAATCAGCCTGCTCGGCGCCGGACTTCTGCAGTCCTTCGAGCCGCTCAACCTTGCCATGATCTTCCTGGGATGTTTCGCCGGGTTGTTCATCGGCGCCATGCCCGGCCTTGGTTCGGTCAACGGCGTGGCCATCCTGCTACCGGTCACCTTCCTGGTGCCGCCGACCTCCGCCATCATCTTCCTGGCCGCGTTGTATTACGGGGCCATGTACGGGGGCGCCGTGTCGTCGATCACGCTGGGGATCCCGGGGGCGTCGACCGCCGTGGCCACCGTCTTCGACGGACGCCCCATGGCCCAGAAGGGCAGGGCGGACCAGGCGCTCATGGCCGCGGCCATCGCGTCCTTCATCGGGGGCACGATCTCGGTCATCCTGTTCACCGGCTTCGCCCCGCCGCTGGCCGCCTTCGCGCTGAAATTCGGCCCGCAGGAGGAATTCGCCCTGATGCTGCTGGCCTTCGCCACCTTCATCGGCCTGGGCGGGGATGACATCCCGAAAACCATCTTCTCGATCCTGATCGGGCTGGTGCTGGCCGCTGTCGGCTTCGACATCATCTCGGGCAAACCGCGCCTGATCTTCTTCGGCATGGTCGAATTCCAGCGCGGCATCGAATTCCTGGTCCTCGCCATCGGCATCTATGGCATCGGCGAGATGATCTGGACGCTGGAACACACCAAGGGCGCCGTGCAGATGCACAAGGTCGAGGTGGGTTTCAAAAAGATCATCAACAACCTCAAGCAGGTGAAGCAGTACTTTCCGTCGACGATCCTGGGGTCGTTCCTGGGCTTCTTCATCGGCACCCTGCCGGCAGCCGGCGCCACTCCTGCGGCCCTGATGTCCTATGGCCTGGCCAAATCGTTCTCCAAGGACGGCGACAGCTTCGGCAAGGGCAACGTGTCGGGCGTCGCGGCGCCGGAATCGGCCAACAACGCGGCCTCCACCGGGTCGATGCTGCCGATGCTCACGCTGGGTATTCCCGGCTCGCCCACCACGGCGATCCTGCTGGGCGGCATGATCATCTGGGGTCTGCGCCCCGGGCCGCTGCTGTTCTCGGAAAGCCCGGATTTCGTCTGGGGCCTGATCGGGTCGATGTATGTCGCCAACTTCGTGACGGTGATCCTGAACATCGCGCTGATCCCGGCCTTCATCCGGGTGCTGGCGATGCCCTTCACCATCCTGGCGCCGATCATCTTCATCCTCTGCACCGTCGGCGTCTTTGCCACCACGGACCGGATGTTCGACACCTGGCTGATGCTTCTGCTGGGCTGCATGGGCTACCTGATGCGCAAGCTGAACTACCCGGTCGCCCCCGCCGTCCTGGCCATCGTGCTGGGCCCGCTGACGGAACGGTCGCTGCGCCAGTCGCTGATTTCCAGCCAGGGCGATGCGATGACCTTCTTCGAACGCCCGATCTCGCTGGTGTGCATCCTGATCGCGGTTGCGCTGGTGTCCTACCCGGCGGTGTCGGGGTTCCTTCGCCGGCGCAAGGCCATCGTCGAAGCGGCCGAATGAAATTGTCCCGTCGTGACAAAACTGGGGGGCCTTCGGGCCCCCTTTTTTCGTCAGCTTTCGTACCTGGTATTGCCACGCCGGTTCTCGTCGATGGGCAGTTCGGTGAACAAGGGCTGATGCGCGCGCTGCAGGCAGTTCTGACGCGGGCACAGGTGACAGTTGATCCCGATCGGCGCGAAAAGCTTCGGGTCGTCGAAATTGTAGCTGGACGCATAGCGGATCCGGTGCGCGTACCCCGCCTCGCATCCCAGCGCCAGCGTCAGGCGGCGGTCCTGGGTTTCCTCGGAAAACACGGGCCGGTGCACCGTCCGGCTGATGGTGAAATAGCGATCCCCATCAGGCAGTTCCACGAATTGCGGCATGATCACCCCGGGCGTGTAGAACGCCGTGTGGATGTTCCACACCGGGCACGACCCGCCATGTTCCGCCAGATGGAACGTGGTCGAGTTGAAGCGCTTGGTCACGTTGCCCGCCTTGTCCACCCGCATGAAGAAAAACGGCACCCCGCGCGATCCTTCGCGGTTCAGCGCCGTCACCCTTTGGCACACCTGTTCGAAACTGGCACCAAAGGCCGCCGCCACGCGGTCCAGGTCGTACCCGGTGCTTTCCACTTCGGCGAAGAACGCGTCGTAGGGCATGATGAAGGCGGCGGCGAAGTAATTCGCCAGCTCCACCCGCAGCCGCGACAGCGCGGGCTGGGCTTCGATCCCGCTTTGCCCGGCGATGTCGGTGATCAGGTCCGGGAATTGCACGCCGCACAGCACATGGGCCAGCTGGAAAACCCGGTTCGCGTTGTTCAGCGCCTGGCTGAGGTACACGACCTTGTCGGTCTCGTCGTAATAGCGCAGCGCGTCGCCCATGTCGTCGATCCGGCGCACCACCACGGTGATCCCGTGATCCTGCCCCAGCCGGTCGCGCAGTTCCGCATAGCGGTTCTCGGGCGAGGTGAAGCGGCCGTTCCAGACTTCCTCGGCCGCTGTTTCCAGCGCCGGGAAGTAATTGCGGTGGTTGCGGAAGAAGTCGTGGATCAGCGTTTCGGGCGAGGTGCGCAGCAATTCGCCCCCGGTCTGTTCGCCGCCCAGCTTCATCACCTTTTCCAGCGCCGAACGATGAGCGATATGCAGCTGAAGGAATTGTTCGACCAGGCGCGGCGCATGGTCTATGGCGCCGCGGATTTCCTGCAGATCGGGCCTGTCGCCGGTCAGGATCGGATCCTGCACCGCGCTGCGCAGTGCTGCGATGCGGCGCGAACTGTCGTCCTGCGTCAGCTCGCGCCAGTCCAGGTCGTAATTGTCCGCGATCGACATCAGCAACTGCACCGACAGCGATCTTTGATTGTTTTCAAGAAGGTTCACGTAAGACGCGCTGATCCCCAGCGTCTTGGCCATCTGCGCCTGGGTCTGCTTTCTGTCCCGCCGCAACTGCCGCAGCCGGGGGCCGATCAGGGTCTTTGTCATGGCTGAGCCTTACAACATTACAAATAGAAAGGGCCGTAAAGTTTACTCTACACACAATAACCCTCTTTTCGTAGAGAGAATCGCGCGCGCAATTATATTACTCTCAGGACGGCGAAGAACGGCAGCGTACAGGGAGGTTTCGCACCATGGCCTACAAGATCTTGATCCTCGGTGCTTCATATGGGTCCCTGTTGGGCACAAAGCTTTTGATGGCGGGGTACGACGTGACCCTGGTCTGCCGGCGCAAGACCGCCGACCTGATCAACGCCGAGGGTACGGATGTCCGCATCAAGCTGCGCGGCGAGGACGACCATCGGTCGTTCCGGTCGCACGACCTGCCCGGGCAGCTGAACGCACTGTCGCCCGAGGAGGTCGTGGCGCCGGATTACGACTTCTGCGCGCTGGCGATGTCGGAACCGCAATATTGTTCCGACGCGATCCTGGACCTGCTGCGGCGGGTGGCCACGGCGCAATTGCCGTGCCTGTCGATCATGAACATGCCGCCCTTGCCCTACCTGCGGCGGATCAAGGGGCTGGACACCGGCCCGCTGGAACAAAGCTTTTCCTGCCCCGAGGCGTGGAACGCCTTTACCCCCGGCAACGTCACGCTGTGCAGCCCCGATCCGCAGGCCTATCGCCTGCCGGATGCCGGCGCCAACGTGCTGCATGTCGGCCTGCCGACGAACTTCAAGGCCGCGCCCTTCGAAGATCCCGCGCACACCGCGATGCTGACCGAGATGGCCGAGGCGGTCGATGCGATCCGCGTCGACGGCAAGGAGGTGCCGGTCAAGCTGAAGGTTTTCGGATCGCTTTTCGTGCCCTTTGCCAAGTGGTCGATGCTGCTGACCGGCAATTACCGCTGCGTGCAGCCCGACGGCGTGCGCCCGATCTGCGAGGCGGTGCAGGGCGACCTGGCCCTGTCGCGGGCGATCTACGAAAAGGTCGACCGGATCACCACGCTGCTGGGCGCCGACCCCTCCGACCTTGTGCCGTTCGAGAAATACGCCAAGGCGGCCGAGGGGTTGTTGAAACCCTCGTCGGCGGCGCGGGCCATCGACGGCGGGGCGGATGCGATCGAACGGGTGGACCTGCTGGTCAAGCTGATCGCCGACCAGGTCGGCGTGCCATCCCCCGAACTGGACGAAATCGCCACCATCGTCAGCAACCGACTGGCCGAGAACCAACGCGCCGCCGCCTGACGGCCGGCGCCCCCCATAAGCGGAGGACACATGGAAGATTTTGCGGACACCC
Source organism: Marinibacterium anthonyi (assembly GCA_003217735.2). GTDB lineage: Bacteria > Pseudomonadota > Alphaproteobacteria > Rhodobacterales > Rhodobacteraceae > Marinibacterium > Marinibacterium anthonyi. Next base: position 83,672 of record CP031587.1, read on the forward strand.
CGCTCGCCCCTGATGCGGCCGAGACCTTCTTCAAGACCCATATTTCGCAAACCGACCCCGCGCTCGCGGCCATGATTGGCCGCGAACTGGGCCGTCAGCGGGACGAGATCGAGCTGATCGCGTCGGAAAACATCGTCTCGCGCGCGGTGCTGGACGCCGCGGGAAGCGTGCTGACCAACAAGTATGCCGAAGGCTATCCTGGCCGCCGCTATTACGGCGGCTGCCAGTTCGTGGACGAGGTCGAGACGCTGGCCATCGACCGCGCGACGCAGCTGTTCGGGTGCGGCTTTGCCAACGTGCAGCCCAATTCGGGCTCGCAAGCCAACCAGGGTGTGTTCCTTGCGCTGGCGCGGCCGGGCGACACGATCCTGGGCCTCAGCCTGGATGCCGGCGGTCACCTGACCCATGGCGCGCGGCCGAACATGTCGGGCAAGTGGTTCAACGCCGTGGCCTATGGCGTGGACTCCGACACGCACCTGATCGACTATGATCAGCTTGACGCGCTGGCGGTCGAACACAAGCCCGCGATCATCATCGCCGGCGGATCCGCCTATCCGCGCCAGATCGATTTCGCCCGCTTCCGCGCGGTGGCCGACAAGGTGGGCGCCTACCTGATGGTAGACATGGCCCATTTCGCCGGGCTGGTCGCGGCGGGCCTGCACCCGTCGCCCTTTCCGCATGCCCACGTGGCGACGACCACGACCCACAAGACCCTGCGCGGACCGCGCGGCGGCATGATCCTGACCGATGACGAGGCGCTGGCGAAAAAGATCAACTCGGCCATCTTCCCGGGCCTGCAGGGCGGGCCGCTGATGCATGCCATCGCCGGCAAGGCCGTCGCCTTTGGCGAGGCGCTGCGGCCCGGGTTCAAGACCTACGCGGGCCACGTGATCGAGAACGCGCAGGTGCTGGCCCAGACGCTGGTCGATGCCGGTTTCGCGATCACCAGCGGGGGCACCGACACGCACCTGATGCTGGTCGACCTGCGCCCCAAAGGCGTGAAGGGCAACGAGGCCGAAAAGGCCCTGGGTCGGGCCCACATCACCTGCAACAAGAACGGCGTGCCGAACGATCCCGAAAAGCCGACGGTCACCAGCGGCATCCGCCTGGGCACGCCCGCCGGCACGACGCGGGGCTTTGGCGCCGCGGAATTCGCGAAGATCGGCCAGTTGATCGACACCGTGTTGACCGGGCTGGCCGCCAATGGCCCCGAGGGCAACAGCGCCGTGGAGGAGGCCGTCAAGGCCGAGGCGCTGGCCCTTTGCAAGGCCTTCCCGATTTACGGCGACATGTGAACAAGGACAGTGGAGGAGTTATAAAATGTCTGGATTCAAAGGACTGGCCGTCCCCGGCCCCACCAATATGCCCTTCGAGGTCCGTCAGGCGATGGACGTGGCCCTTGAAGACCACCGGGCCCCGGATTTCCCGGAATTCACCCTGCCGCTGTTTGCGGACCTGAAAAAGGCGTTCATGTTGGAAAAGGGGCAGGTTTTCGTGTTTCCCAGTTCCGGCACCGGCGGCTGGGAATCCGCCGTGGCGAACCTGCTGTCACCGGGCGACAAGGTGCTGGCGTCGATCTTCGGCCAGTTCTCGTATCTCTGGGTCGATATGTGCCAGCGCTTTGGCCTGGATGTCGATGCGATCGATTGCGAATGGGGCACCGGCGCGCCGGTCGATCTGTATGAACAGAAGCTTGCCGCCGACAAGGATCACAAGATCAAGGCCGTGCTTGTCACCCAGAACGAGACCGCGACCGGTGTGACGTCGGACGTGAAGGCCGTGCGCCAGGTTCTGGACAGCCTGGGCCACCCCGCGCTGCTGTTCGTCGACGGCGTCAGTTCGATCTGTTCGATCGAGTTCCGGCAGGAGGAATGGGGCGTCGACGTTGCGGTGTCGGGATCGCAGAAGGGCTTCATGCTGCCCACGGGCCTTGGCATCGTCGGGGTCAGCCAGAAGGCGCTGGACCAGCGGCCAAAGCCGGGCTTCCCCAAGTGCTTCTTCGACTTCGACGACATGATCAAGACGAACAAGGACGGCTATTTCCCCTATACCCCGGCGACGACCCTGCTGCGGGGCTTGCGCGCCTCGCTTGACCTGATCTTCGACGAGGGGCTGGAAAACATCTGGGCGCGCCATCACCGGCTGGCCGAAGGCTGCCGCCGCGCGGTCGATGCCTGGGGGCTGAGGGTCTGCGCGAAGGAACCCAGGTGGAATTCGGACACCGTCAGCGCCATTGTCGTGCCCGAAGGCTACAACGCCAATGACGTGATCAAGACGGCCTATGGCAAGTACGACCTGTCGCTGGGCGCGGGGCTGTCGAAAGTGGCGGGCAAGGTCTATCGGATCGGGCACCTGGGCTACATGAACGAGCTGATGGTGCTGCAATCGCTGGCAGGAGCCGAGCTGGCCATGCGCGATGTGGGCATTCCGTTCGAATCCGGCTCTGGCGTGGGCGCGGCCGTGGACTACTATGCCTCCACCCAACAGGTCTCGGCGCTGGCTGCTGAATAAGGGGCCGAACGACCTGACGCCAACTTCGTTTCGGCGCGCGCTTCAACGGGGCGCGCGTCGTCACCTGACCAGAATACGGAAAGCGAATTCATGCGCATCGTCTTTCTCGACCGGGGGTCCATTGGCCCGTCGGTCGAACTTCATCGCCCGTCCTTCGACCACGATTGGGTCGTCTATGATCAGACCGCGCCGGACCAGGTGGCCGAACGCCTGGCGGACGCCGACATCGCCATTTCCAACAAGGTGCCGATCCGCCGCGACAGCATCGAGAAATGCCCCAAGCTGAAAATGATCGCCATCCCGGCCACCGGCTACGACGCCTTTGACCTGGCGGCGTGTCGCGAACGGGGCATCGTCGTGTCCAACGTGCGCGGCTATGCGATCAACACGGTGCCGGAACATACCTTCGCGTTGATCCTGGCGCTGCGCCGGTCCATCGTCGGCTACCGGCAGGACGTGATCAACGGCGATTGGCAGAAGTCCGGCCAGTTCTGCATCTTTACCCATCCGATCAAGGACTTGTCGGAATCCACCATCGGCATCGTCGGTGAAGGCGTTCTGGGGCAGGGGGTCGCGACGCTGGCGCGGGCCTTCGGGATGAAGGTGCAGTTTGCCGCCCACAAGGGGGTCGACGGGCTTGGCCCGCTGTACACGCCCTGGGACGAGGTTCTGGAAACCGCGGATGTGATCACGTTGCACAGCCCGCTGATGCCGGCGACGAAGAACATGATCGCGGAACCGGAATTCCGCAAGATGAAGAAGAAACCGCTTCTGGTGAACTGTTCGCGCGGCGGGCTGGTCCACGAAGGCGACCTGGTCAAGGCGCTGGACGAGGGCTGGATTTCCGGCGCCGGGTTCGACGTTCTGACGTCGGAGCCGCCCTTGCCGGACAACCCGTTGCTCAGCGTTCTGGATCGTCCCAACGTCATCGTGACGCCGCACGTGGCCTGGGCCAGCGAAGAAGCGATGCAGACGCTGTGGAACCAGGTTCGCGACCATCTGGACAACTTCGCGCGCGGCGAACCGAGCAATGTGGTCACCTGACCTGCACTTTGAACCGGGGTCGGAACCGGGCGGCGCCCCATGGGGCCGCCCGGCGCGGGGCGCGGTTCAGAACAGGCCCGATGCCTTGCGGATATGCGCGGGGATGTCTTCGCGGGTCAGGCCGGCGGCCGCCAGGCGCGTATCGGTCTTGTGCGACAGGCGGTCGAATTCGCGCGCCATGCGGTTGCATTCGCGGATCCATTCGACGGCCTGAACGGCAAAGCGGGCAGGGGACAGAAGCGTGTGGCCAAGGCCGACACCGGCGGCGGGGGAGGAAGCAGCGATCGCCATGATGGCACCTTTCGTGAAGTTCTGACGTTCTGATCGAGACGGCTTATGCCGCATTGCGGCGAAGTGTGCAACCGACTGGCTGCATAACCGATATGATCGTCCGTCAAGGCTGGGTTAACGGGGGGTTGATGCTATAACAATTTCAACATGTTACATGCCTTTTGGCGGCGCATCACATACCAGTTTCTGGTATGGTGGGACAAAAAATACCAGTGCTGGAGTGCAGAATGCCAGCGTCCGGAGGAGGGAATCTTGACCGCGAAGATCATTGACGGGAAGGCGTTTGCCGCCGAAGTCCGTGCCAAAGTCGCCGAACACGTGGCCAATTTGGAATCAGCACACGGGGTTACCCCGGGTTTGGCGGTGGTCCTCGTGGGCGAGGATCCGGCAAGCCAGGTCTATGTTCGAAACAAGGGCAAGCAGACGAAGGAAGCGGGCATGCTCTCGGTCGAGCACCGCTTGCCTCCCGACACCTCCGAGGCGGTCCTTTTGGACCTGATCGGGCAGCTGAACACCGATCCGAAGATCCACGGCATCCTAGTGCAACTGCCCTTGCCCGATCACCTGGATTCCGACCTCGTGATTAACGCAATCTCACCAGCCAAGGACGTCGACGGGTTCCATATTTCCAACGTCGGGCTGCTGGGGACGGGGCAGAAATCAATGGTGCCTTGCACGCCGCTGGGTTGCCTGATGCTGCTGCGCGATCTGCACGGGGATCTTTCGGGGATGGATGCGGTCGTGGTCGGACGGTCCAACATCGTCGGCAAGCCGATGGCGCAGCTGCTGCTGGGCGACAGCTGTACGGTGACGATCGCCCATTCCCGCACCAGGGATCTGCCCGATGTCGTCCGCCGCGCCAGGATCGTCATCGCCGCCGTCGGCCGGCCCGAAATGATCCCCGGCGACTGGATCGGCCCCGGCGCCACGGTGATCGACGTGGGCATCAACCGGATTCCGGGCGAAAACGGCAAGACCCGGCTGGTGGGCGACGTGCATTTCGAAAGTGCCGCGCAGGTTGCCGGCGCCATCACCCCGGTGCCCGGCGGCGTCGGCCCCATGACCATCGCCTGCCTGCTGGCCAACACGGTGACCGCCTGTTGCCGCGCGAACGGATTGCCCGAACCCAAGGGCCTGACCGCCTGAATTCCCTGCTTTCCCGCGGCCCAAACCATGGCACAGTGCGGGAAAGCCAGGGCCAAGCCAGCATGTACCGCATCCGCCTCTTCGCCTCTCGCCATGCCCGCACGTTCGAACGGGTCTACGCCCTGCTCGAAACCGGCATGGTCGCGCTTGATCCGCTGTTCCGGCGGATCGGCTATTCCCGCGTCGAACACGTGGTGCGGCCCGTCGAAAAGCTGACCAAGTCGCTGCTGTTCGATTGCAGGATGTGCGGCCAGTGCGTGCTGTCGTCGACCGGCATGTCCTGCCCGATGAACTGCCCTAAGACCCTGCGCAACGGACCCTGCGGCGGTGTCCGGCCCGGTGGCTATTGCGAGGTGAAGCCCGAGATGCGCTGTGTCTGGGTACAGGCCTGGAACGGGGCGGCGCGGATGAAGGGGGGCGACAAGATCCGCGTCGTTCTGCCCCCGGTGGATCATACGCTGAAGGGGTCATCGGCCTGGCTGCGGGCCTCGCGCGAGAAGGCGCAGAACCTGCGCGAGGCGGCAGAGCCGCGCCGCACGACGCTGGCCCGCGCCTTCAAGGGCGCGCGCGCGGCCGAACCGACATCGGCGCCGCTGGCGGCCGAACCCGGCGACAAGGACCGCCGGTCATGATCGCCGAAACGGATCCTCGGGGTCGGCTGGAACGGGTTCTGCGGTCGGGCCGGTTTGCCATCACGGCGGAACTGAACCCGCCCGACAGCGCCGACCCCGAAGATGTCTATGACGCCGCCCGCCCGCTGGGCGAAATCGCCGATGCGGTCAATGCCACGGACGCCTCGGGCGCCAATTGCCACATGTCCTCGCTTGGGATCTCGGCCTTGCTGGTGCGCGCCGGCTGGGAACCCGTGCTGCAGATCTCGTGCCGCGACCGTAACCGCATCGCCATCCAGGGCGATGTGCTGGGGGCGTCGGCCCTGGGGGTGCACAACGTGCTGTGCCTGACCGGCGACGACGTGTCGGCCGGGGATCAGCCCGGGGCAAAGCCGGTGTTCGATCTGGATTCCGTATCGCTGCTGCGGACCTTGCGGACCATGCGCGACGACGGGCTGTTCCTGTCGGGCCGCCGCATCACCCGGCCGCCCAGGCTGTTCCTGGGGGCGGCGGAAAACCCCTGCGTCGACCCGCTGGACTGGCGCGCCGACCGGATGGCCAAGAAGATCGACGCGGGGGCCCAGTTCATCCAGACCAACCTGATCTTCGACATGCCCCGGTTCGAACGCTTCATGGATCGGGTGCGCGACCTGGGCCTGCACCGGCGGGCCTATATCCTGGCGGGCATCGGGCTTTTGCCGTCGGCCAGGACGGCGCGCTGGATGCGGGCGCGGGTGCCCGGCATCCATATCCCGGACGAGGTCATCGCCCGGATCGAGGCCGCCGATGACCAGGCCGAGGAGGGAAAGCGGATCTGCATCGAACTGATCCGCCATGTCCGCGACCTGCCGGGCGTTTCGGGCGTGCACGTGATGGCCTACCGGCGCGAACACCAGGTGTCGGAGATCGTGCTGCGGTCCGGCATCCTTGAGCGGCGCAGGATCATGGGCCATCAGGTCGCAACCCAGAAGGGATCGGGCGGGGCAGGGGCCGCGAAGACCTTGGAATAGGCGGCGTTGACGCCCGCGCACCCCGGCCCGGCGCCTTCGACATCTGCGTCCGTGGCGACAAGGCCGCGCATGGGCCGGCTTCGCTTGTCCTGCGCCCCAAATCATTAACATAATGTTGATTACGGGTCCACTTCGACGTCGAGGGTGGATTCACATCCGAAGTGCGAATCCTGCATCAGACAAAAGCTTGCACGCAACCCGCGTCCGCCCCACGCTCGGTCCGAGGTGTTTGATCTCCCCTCACTTGCCCAAGCCCGCCAACAGGTCCTGGATTTCCCGGATCACCGGCCCGGTGGCGTCGCCCAGGCTGTTGCCGCGGCAGACCGTCACGCTTAGCGTTTCGGTCAGCCGCTTGTGCGCCAGGGGGCGGAACCGCAGCCGCCCGGCTTCGACCTCGGCGCAGACATCGACCCAGGTCAGGAACCCCAACCCCTTGCCCTGCCTCAGGAAGTTCAAAAGCGCGCCGACGGAATTGCTGCTGAACCGCACCCTCGGGTTGACCCGGACGCTCAGGATCTCGGCCAGCAGCCGGGCGTGCATCGACAGCGCGGCGGACGGCAGGCACAGCGGCCAGTCCAGCGCCTCGGCCAGCGTGATCGGCCCGTCCCCGTCCGGCCCGAACCCCGGCGCATAGACCACGCCCAGCGGGTATTCCTCGCTCTGGATCACCGCCAGCCGCGACAGGCGGGGCATGTTGAAAGCCACGATCAGGTCCAGGTCCAGCGTTTCCGCCCGGTCGATGATGTCGCGCGTCGTGCCCACTGTCAGGTCCAGTTCGACCGTGCCGTAAAGATGCTCCAGCCGGTCCGCCAATGGCTGCATCAGCGTCGGCACCAGCCCTTCCATCACGCCGACGCGCAGGTGCAGGACGGTATCGTCTTCCTCGCGCAGGGACCGGGTGAACCGCGCGTCGGCCTCCATCCAGCGCATCGCCTCGGCCCGCAGCGATTCCCCGGCCGCCGTCAAGGCGACCCCGCTGGAACTGCGCACCAGCAGCGGCGTGCCATAGCTGCGTTCCAGGATCTGGATCTGTCGGCTTAACGCCGGGGCAGACAGGTTCAGCCGGTCCGCCGCCGCCCGGATCGAATCCGATTGCGACACCACAAGGAAGGACCTGATTTCACGGGAAAAGGCGGACATCGGGACCGTGGTGTAAGAATTCTTGCAACGCCATGTGCAATTCTTTCTGCTTTTTCGAACAGCGGTCAATCCTCTACGGTCCGGGCAACCAGAAGGAACGGCCATGTTCGACGACATTTCTTTGCTGCGGGAAACGATCCGAATTGCGGACAAGGCGAAAGCATCGGGAAACCACCCCTTCGGTGCGCTGCTCGCGGATGCGGCGGGAAAGATACTGATCACAAAGGGAAATGCCCACGCGACCGAAGGCGGCACCGGGCACGCGGAACTGAACGTGGCCCGCGAGGCCGCCGCCCGCTACACGCCGGACGTGTTGAAGACCTGTACGCTTTATACCTCGGTCGAACCCTGCAGCATGTGCGCCGGCGGCACCTACTGGGCCGGCATCGGCCGGCTGGTCTATGGCATGTCCGAAGCGCGGCTGGCCGAACTGACCGGCGACAACCCCGAGAACCTGACCATGTCGCTGCCCTGCCGCCAGGTGCTGGCTGCCGGCCAGCGCACCGTCGAGGTGGTGGGCCCATTCCCCGAGCTGGAAGACGAGATCGTCCGCTCTCATGAAGGGTTCTGGTGAAACCGGAATCCGCAAGACCAACAGAGGACCAAGGAATGACCAGATACGTTGCACCCCTGGCGCTTGCGGGCGCGCTTTTGGCCGGCGCGGCCAGCGCGCAGGACAAGGTGACCTATCAGCTTGACTGGCTGCCGGGCGGGGACAAGGCGCCGATCTATGTCTGCATTGCAGAAGGGTTCTGCGCCGATGCGGGCCTGGACGTGACCATCGAACCGGGCCGCGGGTCGTCCGAGGCGATCACCAAGATCGCCACCGGGACGTCCGACATCGGCAGCGCCGGGATCGAGGCGCTGATGGCCGCCCGCGCCACCGAGAACGTGCCGGTGACCGCGGTGATGAACATCTTCAACACCGGTCCGCATGCCTTCTACACCACCGCCGACACCGGCATCGCCTCGATCACCGATGTGAAGGGCAAGAAGATCGCCACATCGCCCTTCACCTCGTCCAACGTCTTCCTGCCGCTGGTGCTGGAGGAAAACGGCATGTCCGAGGATGACATCACGCTGACCAAGGCCGATCCCGGCGCATTGGGGCCGTTGCTGATGACCGGTCAGGCCGATGCGATCATCGCCTGGCTGACGGACGTGTCGCGTTACACCGGCCAGGCCGAGGAAGCGGGCAAGGAGATCGTGATCCTGCCCTGGGCCGATGCGGGGCTGGAACTCTATTCGGCATCGCTCGTCGCCTCGGACACGTTCCTGGCCGAACGCCCCGATGTGGCCCGCCGCTTTCTGGCCGCCTTCAGGCAGTCGCTGCAATTCGCCTACGACAACCCCGACAAGGCCGCCGAAGCGGTTGCCGCCGTGGTGCCCGAACTGTCCGCCGAGGACGTCAAGGGATCCTGGCTCGACGCGTCGAAACTGGCCTTCAACGAGGTCACGGACGAATACGGGCTGGGCACGCTGGACGCCGACCGGCTGGCGGCCACCTGGGCGCGCGTGGCGGAAAGCCAGGGGCTGGACCCGTCCTCGCTGGACCCCGAGACGATCGTCGATCGCTCGTTCATGTCGGAGTGATCGGGTGGCGCTGGTCAAGGATGCCATAAGCTTTGAAGGTGTCGGTCAGACGTTTCTGACCGACACCGGGCCGCTGACCGCGTTGAAAGGCGTGTCGCTGTCGCTGGACCAGCACGAATTCGTCGCGGTCCTGGGGCCTTCGGGTTGCGGCAAGTCCACGTTGTTGCGGCTGACCGCCGGGCTGATGAGGCCGACGAAGGGCCGCGTCCGGGTCTTTGGCAAAGAGGTCGACGGGCCGCGCGACGACGTCGGCATCGTGTTCCAGAACGCCACCCTGCTGCCCTGGGCCAATGTCGAGGACAACGTGGTTTTCCCCGCCAAACACATGCGCGGCAAGGTCGACGCCAAGGACCGCGACCAGGCCCGCCGGATCATCGCCACCGTGGGCCTGGACGGGTTTGAAAAACGCCTGCCCGGAGAGCTGTCGGGCGGCATGCAGCAACGTGTCGGCATCGCCCGCGCGCTGTTCCTGAACCCCGATATCCTGTTGATGGACGAACCCTTTTCGGCGCTCGACGCGCTGACCCGCGACGCCATGGGGTTCGAATTGCTGCGCCTCTGGCAGGCCAGCCCCAAGACGGTGATGTTCATCACCCATTCCATTCCCGAGGCCGTCCTGCTGGCCGACCGCGTCGTCGTGATGAGCAATCGCCCCGGCGCCGCCATCGCCGACCTGCCCGTTCCGCTGGGGCGCCCGCGCGACGAACATTCCCTGCGCACGCCCGAGATGCAGGATTACATGGCCCATCTGCGCGGGCTGCTGATCCACAAGGAAGTCGCCTGATGTCGGCCGAAACCGAAACCGCGCCCAAATCCGCGCCCGAATCCGCGGCCGAAACCGCCGATCTGCCGAACGTGACGCTGTCGGAACGGCTGGTCCGGATGCCGGTGGTTCTGCCGCTGTTCACCTTCCTGTCGGTGCTGGTTCTGTGGGAGGCCGGGACGCGGCTTTTCGCCGTGCCCAGCTACATCCTGCCCGCGCCGTCGCGCATTCTTACCGGCTTTGGCGCCGTCGATTTCGCCCGTTGGATGGCGCACATCTGGGCGACCCTGCGCGTGGCGCTGATGGGCTATGGCGCGGCGATCCTGATCTCGCTGCCCATCGCTATCGGCCTTGCAAAATCCCGTCTTCTCAGCCGGGCGCTTTATCCGCTGCTGGTGGTGATCCAGTCCGTCCCGGTCGTCGCTGTCGCGCCCATCATCATCGTCGTGCTTGGCACCAACGACGCCCCGCGCGTTGTGATCACATTCATGATCTCGTTCTTCCCGCTGGTCGTGTCGATGACCACCGGCCTGATGGCCACCCCACCCGAACTGATCGAACTCTCGCGTTCCTTGCGCGCCCCCCAGCACCGCGAAATCACCCAGATCCGCCTGCCCTACGCCACGCCCTACATCTTCTCGGGGCTCAAGATATCGATCACGCTGGCCGTCATCGGCGCCGTGGTCGCCGAATTCGTGGCCGCCGAGAAGGGGTTGGGCTATTTCATCCAGTTCTCGACCTCGATGTTCAAACTGCCCCAGGCCTGGGCCGGGCTTACCATCCTTGTCGCCCTGTCGCTGATCCTGTTCCAGGCGGTCAGCCTGATCCAGCGCCTGTTCTTCCCCTGGTCCCTGCCGAAAGCCGCCAAATGACGACTGTGATCACAAATATCGCCCACGGTTGGACCGGTGACGCCGCCGGAACACGGTTGACCGGCGCCATCCGCATCGAAGGCGGCATCATCACCGATACGGGCGACCTTGCGCCGCGCCCCGGCGAAAAGGTCATCGACGCCACCGGCTGCGTCGTCACCCCGGGGCTGGTGAACACCCACCACCACCTTTTCCAATCGGTCCTCAAGGGTCTTGCCATGAACGAAGGGCTGGATGTCTGGCTGGCCCAGGTGCCCTACCGCTACTGGCCGCAGCTCGACGAGGAAACGCTGCGCATCTCCGCCCGCATCGGCCTTACCGAACTGGCCCTGACCGGCGCCACCACCGTCTGCGACCACCATTACCTTTTCCCCGATGCCTACGATTACGACCCGGCCGAAGTGCTCTTTGACGAGGCTGGCAAGCTGGGCCTGCGTTTTGTGCTGGCCCGGGGCGGCATGACAAGGGGACGCAATTTCGGCGACCCGACCATCCCGCCGTCGCCCAACGAACCGCTCGGGGATTTCCTCGACGGGCTCAACCGCGCCGCCACCCGCTGGCACGACCCGTCCGACATGGCGATGACCCGGCTCGCCTGCGCCCCGACGACGCCCAATTTCAACGTCACCCCCGACGAGTTGGTGGAAATCGGCCAGGAAGCCCGCCGTCTGGGTCTGCGCCTGCATTGCCACCTGTCGGAAAACGGCGGTTACGCGGCTCATACGCTGAAGACCTTCGGCAAACGCCCCGTCCCCTGGCTGGCCGACAAGGGTTGGCTGGGCGATGACGTCTGGTTCGCCCACCTGGTCGACCTGACGCCTGACGAGGTCGCGATGCTGGCCGAAACCGGCTCCGCCATGGCCCATTGCCCGCAGGCCAACGCGCGGCTCGGCTCTGGCGTGGCGCCCGCGCCGGCGCTGCACGCGCTTGGGGGCACCGTGTCGCTGGCGGTCGATGGCGCGGGGGCGAACGAGGCGGCGGATATGTCCATGGCGCTGTATTCCGCCTTCGCCATCCAGCGCGCCACCTCAGGTGTGGGCGCTGTCGATGTCGCCACCATCATCCACTGGGCCACAATGGGCGGCGCCAAGGCCCTGGGCATTCCCGGCATTGGCCGGATTGCCCCCGGCATGGCCGCCGACATCACGCTGTTCGACCTTGCCAGCCCCCGCACCTTCGGCCTGCACGATCCGGCCCTTGCCCCTGTTGTCAGCGCGGCGGCCAATGTCCGCCATTCCTTCGTCGCCGGTCGCCAGATCGTGCGCGACGGCGCGTTGCCGGGACTTGACCTTGAAACCCTCGCCGACGACGCTCGTCACGTCATCGCCCGTCTGTCCAGGACATCACGGACCCAATACGCCTGACGACCCCCCGGAGTAGAAGCTGTCAGCGCCACCCCGGCGTCGGTCATTGCTCCCCTTATCTCAAGGAGACCAAACCATGACTGAAAAGACCTACGACCTGGCCGAACTGAACCGGGAAACCGGCATCGGCGGATACGGAGAAGATGTCGAACGGGATATCCCGCAGATCGACATGTCGGATTATTTCAACCGCAAGGAAGAGATCACCGATGCCCTGTGGGACGCCGCCACCGGCATCGGGTTCTTTCAGCTGACGGGCCACGGCATTCCGCAGACCCTGATCGACGACGCCTTCGCGCTGTCGGCCGGGTTCTTCGACCTCGCCCCGGAAACCAAGGAGAAATACCCGCTGAAGCCCGGCACCAACGCGGGATGGGAATACATGGCGCAGGTGCGCCCTTCGACCGGGACAGCCGATCGCAAGGAAAGCTATCAGATCACCCTGCCCCGCATGCGGGACCTCTGGCCCACGGGCGAAGAGCTGTTCGGCTTCAAGGAGACCATGCTGGCCTTCGAACGTCACAACTGGGCCGTGGCGATGAAGGTGCTGGAATGCTTTGCCACCCGGCTGGATTTCAAGCCGGGCACCTTCACCGAGGGCCACAATCCCGACACGCCGGAATATCAATCGACCCTGCGGCTGATCCATTACCTCGGGATGGAAGACGCCAAGCCCGAGGATTTCAAGTTCTGGCGGGCCGGGGCGCATACGGATTTCGACTGCCTCACGCTGCTGCACCAGAAGCAGGGCCAGGGCGGGCTGCAGCTGTGCCCCGGCAAGGACGAGAAGGGGCGCGCGACCCAATGGACCGACGTGCCCCCGCTGGGCGGTGTGATCACATGCAACATCGGCGACATGCTGATGCGCTGGTCGGACGACAAGCTGCTGTCGAACCTGCACCGGGTGCGCATGCCCAAGCCCGAAGAATACCTTGGGCCGCGCTATTCCATCGCCTATTTCGCCCAGGCCAACATGGATACGCTGCTGGCCGGGCCGGAAGGCAAGTACGAGCCGATGACCGGCCACGATTACATCCAGATGCGGCTGGGTGCGAACTTCAGGAAATGAACCTTGCGCGCGGGGGCTGCCCCCCGCGCGTCACCCCGCGTGGGCCAGTCCGGCGATCACGCCGCGCAATTCTGCCAGCCCGCGCATCCGCCCGATCAGCGGATAGCCCGGGTGGGTCTTGCGGGTCAGGTCCCCCAGCAACGCATGGCCATGATCGGGACGGAAGGGGATTTCCCTGCCGCCCCCGGCCTTTCGCCTGCGGTCTTCGGCCATCAGCGCCGCGACCAGGGCGACCATGTCCGTGCCGCCCTCCAGATGCGCGGCTTCCTGGAAGGATCCGTCGGGTTCCCTGGCCACGTTGCGCAGGTGGGCAAAGTGGATCCGGTCGGCGAACCGCGCGGCGATGGCCGGCACGTCGTTGGCCGGGTTGGCGCCCAGCGACCCGGAACACAGCGTCAGACCGTTCGCCGGGCTGTCCTGCATCGCCATGATCGCGGCGATGTCGTCTGCGCAGGACACGATCCGGGGCAGGCCCAGCAATGGGCGCGGCGGGTCGTCGGGATGCACGCAAAGCCCGATGCCCAGGTCTTCCGCCGTCGGAACCACCTCGGCCAGGAATCGCGCGAAACTGGCGCGCAGGTCGTCGGCGGTAAAGCCCTGCCAGGGCGCAAGCGCGGTTCGCAGGCTGTCGGTGTCATAGCGCGCATAGGCGCCGGGCAGGCCGGCCATGATCGCGGTCAGCAGTCGGGCGCGTTCCGCCTCGTCCGCTGCGCATGCCCAGTCTTCGGCGGCTTGCAGGACCTCGGGCGAATAATCGTCTTCGGCCCCGGGACGGCCCAGCATGTGAACCTCGAACCCGGCCATTTCCACCTGTGAAAACCGCAAAGCATGGCCGCCCGCGGGCAGGGGCGTGTCCAGGCGCGTGCGGGTCCAGTCCAGCAGCGGCATGAAGTTGTAACAGACCGTGGTCACCCCTTCGGCGGCCAGATGGGCCAGCGATTGCCGGTAGTTGGCGAACAGCCGGTCCAGGTCCCCGGCGCCGCGCTTGATGTCTTCGTGCACGGGCAGGCTTTCGACCACGGCCCAGTGCATCTGCCCTGGCGCATTTGTGATCACAGCCTTGCGGGCGGCAATCGCGTCCCGCGGCCAGACCTCGCCATAGGGGATTTCGTGCAGGGCCGTCACGATGCCCTTTGCCCCGGTCTGGGCGATCTCGGCGAGCGAGATATCGTCCAGCGGGCCGAACCAGCGCCAGGTTTCGATCATGCGACGATCTCCTCGACAGAGGCCTTGGCCCCCTTGTCCAGCAAATGGGACAATGCTTCGGAAATGGGACACTCCAGCGCGGCGGCCAGATCGGCGGGAAACACCTCGGTCACGGCCAGCAGCGCGCGGGCCTTGCCTTCAGGGTCTCCGGCCCCGTCCCAGGCCGCCTTGAGCCGGTCGGCCAGCGGGTCGCGCACGTCGATCGGCTGACCCTGTTCGTCGACCCCGCCGACGTAGCGCATCCACCCCGCCACGGCGAGCATCAGGCCCGGACTTTGCCGCCCGTCCGCCAGGTTATCCGACAGCGTGCCCAGGATCCGCTGGGGCAGCTTCTGCGAGCCGTCCATGGCGATCTGCCAGGTGCGGTGACGGATCGACGGGTTGCGGTAGCGGTCCAGCAATGCGGCGCAATAGGCGGGCAGGTCCTCGCCCTCGGGCTGATCCAGCGTCGGGACGATCTCGGTAGACCAGAGCCTCTGGCACAGCGCCGCAAAGGCCGGGTCGGCGACGGTTTCGGCGATGGCCTCGTACCCCGCCAGGTAGCCCAGGTAGGCCAGCGTCGAATGGGTCCCGTTGAGACAGCGCAGCTTCATCGTCTCGTGCGCCTCGACCGAATTCACCATCTGCGCCCCGGCCTTGTCCCAGGCGGGGCGGCCGGTGGGAAACCGGTCCTCGATCACCCATTGGCGAAAGGGTTCGTGCTGCACGCAAGCGGGGTCGTCATAGCCCTGCGCGGACTCCAGCGCGGCGATGTCTTCGGGCGTGGTGGCCGGGGTGATCCGGTCGACCATCGTGGCGGGAAAGGCGACCTGCGTTTCGATCCACTCGGCCAGGGCCGTATCGCGGGCGCGGGCGAAGTCCAGCACCAGGCCGCGCAGAAGCGGGCCGTTGGACGGCAGGTTGTCACAGGTCAGCACGGTGAAGGGCGCGGTTCCGGCGGCGCGGCGGCGGGCCAGCGACTCGACGATGAAACCCACGGCGGACCGGGGATCGCCACCGGTCAGGTCGTGCGCGATGTCGGGATGGGCCAGGTTCAGCCGCCCGTTGGCCGGGTTATGGGCATAGCCCTTCTCGGTCACCGTCAGTGACACGATCCGGGTCTCGGGCGCGGTCATCGCGGCCAGCACCGCCTCGGGGTCTTCGGGCGCGACAAGCACGTCGACGATTGAGCCGATGACCCGGTATTCGGCCCCCTCGGGCGCCAACGTCACCGAGGTATAGGCGCAGCCCTGTGGCACCAGCTGGTCGCGGGCCGTGGGGCTTTTCAGGGATACGGCGATGATGCCCCAATCGCCGGGTTCGGCCTGCATGGCGTCGGCGGTGTAGACCGCGTTGAACGCCCGGAAAAAGGCGCCGGGACCCAGGTGGACGATGCCGGGACGCGGGACAGGGCCGGTCCGGGAAAGACGATCAGCGGGCAAGCCATCCTCCGTCGACATTCAGGATTGCGCCGGTGACATAACCGGACGCGGGCGTGCACAGGAAGGCCGCCGCGCCGGCAATATCCGACGGATCGCCCCAGCGGCCGGCGGGGATGCGCCCCAGGATTTCGGCGGACCGCACCGGGTCTTCGCGCAGTGCCGTGGTGTTGTTCGTGGCGATGTAGCCGGGCGCCACGGCGTTTACGTTGATGCCCTTGCCGGCCCATTCATTGGCCAGGGCCTTGGTCAGCCCGGCGACACCGTGCTTGGCCGCCGTGTAGGCGGGCACGCGGATGCCGCCCTGGAAGGACAACAGCGAGGCGATGTTGACGATGCGCCCCCCCGCCCCGCGGTCCAACGCCGCCTTGGCAAAGGTCTGGGACAGCAGGAAGACGGCCTTCAGGTTCACGTCCAGCACGTCGTCCCAGTCGGTTTCCGCGAAGTCCACCGCATCGGCCCGCCGGATGATCCCGGCGTTGTTGACCAGGATGTCCAGCGGTCCGGCCTCGGCCAGCCGCGCCGCCCCGGCAGCCGGATCGGAGAGATCCATTTCGAACGCCTCCGCCGTGCCCCCGGCGGCGTTGACCATCGCGACCGTATCGTCGCAGGACGACCGCCCGGCCGCCACCACGTGCGCGCCACGCTCGGCCAGCCCAAGGGCCACCGCCTGACCGATGCCGGTATTGGCCCCGGTCACCAGCGCGCGCAGCCCGTCGATGCGAAACGGATCGCTCACCGCAGGTCTCCCATGGCGATCATGTCCATGTCGGTGAAATCGACGTTGTCGCCGGCCATCGCCCAGCAGAACGTATAGGCCCCGGTCCCGGCGCCCGCGTGGATCGACCAGGGCGGCGAAATCACCACCTCTTCGTTGGCCATCACGATGTGGCGGGTTTCGGACGGTTCGCCCATCAGGTGGAAGACCCGCGCGTCGGCATCCATGTCGAAGTACAGATACGCCTCCATCCGCCGGTCATGGGTATGGGCGGGCATGGTGTTCCAGACCGACCCGGTGGCCAGTTGCGTATAGCCCATGACCAGCTGGCAGGTGTCACAGACCTCGGGGTGGAGGACCTGGATGATCACCCGTTCGTTCGATGTCTCGGCCGAGCCCAGTTCCACCCGGCGCGCGTCCGAGGGGCGGATCTTGCGCGTCGGATGGGTGGCATGGGCGGGGGCGGAGAGGATGTAGAACTTGCCGCCCCGGTCGAAGGTCACGGCCCCCGCGCCCCGACCGATGTAAAGGACATCGCCGCGTTCAAGCTCGTAGGTTTCGCCGGCAACCGACACCACGCCCGGTTCGCCGATGTTCAGGATCCCCATCTCGCGCCGATCCAGGATCGACGGCGTGCCGGTTTCGGCCACGTGGTCCAGCAGCAGCGGCGCGCCGCCGGGCACGGCCGATCCCACGATCAGGCGGTCGTAATGGGAATAGGTCAGGCGGATCTCGCCCGGCGCGAACAGGCCGCCGACGTGGAAATGGGCGCGCAGGGCCGAGGTATCCAGCGTCTTCGAGGTGGCCGGGTCGATGGCGTGGCGGGTTTCGGTGAACAGGGTCATTGGGGCCTCACAGGAAATCGTCGCGGCGGGGGGTGAAGGTGTCGATCAGGCGGCCCGGTTCAAGACAGGTGCAGCCGTGCCGGGCGTTCGAAGGGATGACGAAGCTGTCGCCGGGACCGACTTCGAATTCCTCGCCCGCGATCGAGAACCGGAACCGGCCGGAGTCGACATAGGTGGATTGGACATGGGGGTGGGAATGGAGCGTCCCCTGCGCGCCGGACGCGAAGGTGAAGGACACCACCATCAGCTGGGGACTGTCCGACAGCACCTGGCGCAGGACACCGGGATCGGCCGTGACTTCTGGAAAGATCTGGACGTGGGGCATTTGGAACCTCTTAACGGAACAGCGACGGCAGCCAGAGCGACAGCGCGGGGATATAGGTGACAAGCATCAGCGTGGCGAAGGCCGCGCCGTAGAACGGCCAGATCGTGCGCACCGCATCCCAGATCGGCAGGCGACCGACGGCGCAGCCGACGAACAGCACGGCCCCGACGGGGGGCGTGCACAGGCCGATGCCAAGGTTCAGGATCAGGATGACGCCGAAATGCACCGGATCGACGCCAAAGGCCTGGGCCACGGGCAGGAAGATCGGCGTCGTGATCACGATCAGCGGCGACATGTCCATGAAGGTCCCCAGGATCAGCAGGACCACGTTCAGCAGCAACAGGATGACGATGGGGTTGTCCGACACGCCCTTCAGCATCGTGACCATCGACGCGGGCACCTTGGTATAGGCCAGCAGCCAGCCGAAGGCGGCGGCGCAGCCGATGACCATCAGCACCATGGCGGTGGTGCGCACGGCGGCGAAAGTGGCTTCGACGAAGTCGTGCCAGGACAGGCTGCGGTAGACGAAGAAGGTCACCAGCAGGGCGTAGACCACCGCGATGTTGGAGCTTTCCGAGGCGGTGAAGATCCCCGAACGCACGCCGCCGAAGATGATCGCCACCAGGATCAGCCCCGGCGCGGCCGAAACGAAGAGCTGGCGCATGACGCGCAGGCCCGGGAAGGGATCGGTCGGATAGCCGCGTTTCTTGGCGA
The DNA here is from genome assembly GCA_003217735.2 of Marinibacterium anthonyi. Classification (GTDB taxonomy): domain Bacteria; phylum Pseudomonadota; class Alphaproteobacteria; order Rhodobacterales; family Rhodobacteraceae; genus Marinibacterium; species Marinibacterium anthonyi. Next base: position 102,312 of record CP031587.1, read on the forward strand.
CAAGGTAGGCGGCGACCATCAGCGAGGCGGCCAGAACGAAGCCCGGCAGGATACCGGCGGTGAAGAGATCGGCGATGGAGATCCGCCCCCCCGCCGAAATCGAATAGATGATCATGTTGTGCGAGGGCGGCAGCATCAGCGCGATGATCGACGACACGACGGTGATGTTCACCGCGTAATCCACGCCGTAGCCGCGTTCCTTCATCTGCGGCACCATCAGCCCGCCCACGGCCGAGGCATCGGCGGCGGCGGACCCCGAAACACCGCCGAACATGACCGAGGCCAGGATGTTCACCTGCCCCAGACCGCCGCGCAGGTGCCCGACGAAGGACCCCGCCAGGGCCACCAGCCGTCGGGCGATGTCGCCGCGCACCATGAGGTCGCCGGCATAGATGAAGAATGGGATGGCCATCAGCGCAAAGACCGAGACGCCCGAATTCAGCCTCTGAAAGACCACCACGGGCGGCAGGCCCAGGTAGGCGATGGTGGCAAAGGACGAGATGCCCAGGCAGAAGGCCACCGGCGTGCCGATCAGCAGAAGGACCACGAAGGTGCCGAAAAGGATCCAGAGTTCCATGTGTCAGGCCTCGATCGGATCGTCGCCGAAGCGCGCGGTGGGAAGGCCGGCCAGGCGCCGGGTGATGCGTTCAAGCGAGAACAGCACGATCAAGGCGCCGCCGCCCACGATGGGCAGGAAGTCGAAGGCGCCCGAGATCCCAAGCGAAGGCAGCTTGTTGCCGGCGGCCTTGTCGGCCAGCAGCCAGCCGTAATAGACCATCCCCGCGCCAAAGCCGGTCACCGCCAGGTCCGAGACCGTGAACAGCCACAGCTTGATGCGATCCGGCAGGAAATAGAGCAGCACGTCGAAGGACAGGTGATAGCCTTCGCGGATCCCCACGGCGGCGCCGAGGAAGATGAACCAGCCCATGATCATGACGGACGCCGGTTCGGTCCAGATGATGCTGTCGTTCAGCACGTAGCGCCAGAAGACCTGCGCGGCGATCAGTACCGTCATAAGCACCAGTCCCGTGCCCGCCACCCACAGCGCGGCCCGTGCCGCGACCCTTGTGGCGCGGGCGATAATCAACAGCGTGTCCTGCACGTCTGCCCCCTCCCATCTGGTGTCCCGGCCCCGTGACGGGGCCGGGGATTGGCCGTTACTCGGTGGCCTGGATACGCGCGACGAGATCCTTGAGGTTCTGGTCCGTCACGTATTTCTCGTAGACCGGCTCCATCGCCGCCATGAACGGCGCCTTGTCGATGTCGGTGATCACCTCGTTGCCGGCGGCGCGCACCTTCTCCTCGGACGCGGCTTCGCGATCGGCCCAAAGCTGGCGCTGCACCACGGTCGACGCCTTGGCGGCCTCCATCACGGCCTGCTGATCCTCGGGCGTCAGCTTGTCCCAGCTGGCCTTGGACATCACCAGGACCTCGGGCACCATCAGGTGCTGATCCAGCGTGTAATAGCCGGCGACCTCGAAGTGGCCAGACGATTCATAGGACGGCCAGTTGTTTTCGGCCCCGTCGATCACCCCGGTCTGGATCGAGGAATAGACCTCGCCGTAGGGCATCGGCGTGGCGTTGGCGCCAAGCGCGCTGACCATGTCGACGAACAGGTCCGATTGCATGACGCGGAACTTCATGCCCGACAGGTCGTCCAACGTGGTGATGGGCTTTTCCGAATTGTAGAAGCTGCGCGAACCGGCGTCGTAATAGGTCAGCCCGATCAGGTCGTGTTCGGCAAAGGCGGCCAGGATATCGGCGCCGATGTCGCCGTCCAGCACGTGGTGCATGTGGTCGGTCGACCGGAAGATATAGGGCAGCGACGGCACCTGGGTTTCCGGAATGATGTTGTTGAACGGGCCCATCGACACGCGGTTCAGGTCGATCACGCCGAACTGGGTCTGTTCGATCGTGTCCTTCTCTTCGCCCAGCTGGGCGGAATGGAAGACCTCGATGCAGATACGCCCGTCGGTGCTTTCCTGCAGCTTCTCGCCCATGACCTTCACGGCCTCGACGGTCGGATAGCCGTCCGGGTGGGTGTCGGAGGACCGCAGCGTGATCTCGCAGGCGCCGGCCGCCGTGACCATGGCGGTGCCCGCCAGCAGGGCGGCCCCGATTGTCTTGGTGTAGTACATTGTTTTTCCTCCCAGAAAAATGGCCCCTTGTCAGAGCCGGTAAGCCTGTTTCGCAAGCTCGTAAGTGAGGTCGCGGGCGACCTCGTGCGCATCCGCCATCCCCAGCCGCCCGGTGGCGACCAGCGTGGCGAGATAGGAACAATCCGACCGCCGCGCCACGTCATGGCGCGCGGGGATCGAACAGAAGGCGCGGGTGTCGTCGTTGAACCCGGCCGTGTTGTAGAAACCGCAGGTTTCGGTGGTGGCCTCGCGGAAGCGGCGGATCCCCTCGTGGCTGTCGAAGAACCACCAGGGCGGACCCAGCGTCAGCGACGGCCAGGCCCCGGCCATCGGCGCCAGTTCCCGGCCATACACCGTTTCGTCCAGCGTGAAGAGGATGATGCGCAGGCCCGGTTCCATCCCCACCGCGTCCAGCATCGGTTTCAGCGCGCCGACGTAATCGGTGCGGCCCGGGATATCGAAGCCCTTGTCGCGGCCATGCCGCGCAAAGACCTGCGCCGAATGGTTGCGCCGCGCGCCGGCGTGGATCTGCAGGGTCAGGCCGTCCTCAAGGCTCATCCGCGCCATTTCGGTCAGCATCTGGCCACGGAACGCGTCGGCCTCGTCCGGCGAACACATCCCCTTCAGCGCCTTCTGGAACAGCGCCCCCGCTTCCTTCGGCGACAGATCCTCTGTCCGCGCCGTGGGATGACCATGGTCGGATGCGGTGGCCCCGTGGTCCTTGAAAAACGCCCGGCGCGCCCGGTGCGCGTTGAGATAGCCCTCCCAGGTGGCCGTCTCTTCGCCCGTGAGCGCGCCGAACTGCTCGATGTTCTCTGCAAAGCCCTCGAACTTCGGGTCGACCACGGCGTCGGGGCGGTAGGTTGTGATCACACGGCCCGTCCAGCCGCTGTCGCGGATCTGGCGGTGCCATTTCAGGTCGTCCAGCGCGCCTTCGGTGGTGGCCAGCGCGTCGATGTTGAACCGGTCGAACAGCGCCCGGGGGCGGAAATTGTCCTGCGCGAGGCAGGCATCGATATGGTCGTAGATCGCGTCGGCATTCGCCGCCGAAGGGCGTTCGTCCACCCCGAAGACATGTTCAAAGGAATGGTCCAGCCACATGCCCGACGGCGTGGCGCGGAACAGGTGGTAGTTGGACGCGAACAGCCGCCAGATCTTGCGCGGATCGGTTTCCGTCGGCCCGCCATCCACGCGCGGCACGCCCAGGTCGGTCAGGGCGATGCCCTGGCTCACCAGCATGCGGAACACATAGTGATCGGGGATCACGAACAATTCTGCCGGGTTGGGGAAACGGTCGTTTTCGGCGAACCAGCGGGGATCGCAATGGCCATGCGGGCTGAGGATCGGAAGATCGGCCACGCCTTCGTACAACGCCCGCGCCAGGCTGCGTGTCGCCGGGTCGGCGGGAAACAGACGGTCGGGGTCGGTCAGGGGCATGTATTGGGTCCCGGAATCGCGGCTATTGGTGGCTTGATGTAAACTAGTATGCTAGTCTGGTAGTTGTGTCAAAACCTGATTTGACGTAAAGAATGTCGAAGATTTCCGATGCACGGCCCGGTAAGACCTCATGAAATGACAGACTTGTCCTTCCTTTCCCCCGCGCCGACCGCATCGGCGACCGACCAGATCTTTGACACGATCTATCGGGCCATCGTGTCGCTGGACCTGCCGCCGGGCGCAAAGATTTCCGAGGTCGACATCGCCGGGCGGTTCGACGTGTCGCGCCAGCCGGTGCGGGACGCGTTCTTTCGTCTGTCCAAGCTGGGGTTCCTGGCGATCCGTCCGCAGCGGGCGACGCTGGTCACCAAGATTTCCGAACAGGCGGTGCGCGACGCGGCCTTCGTGCGCTGCGCGCTCGAGGTCGCCTGTTTCCGCGTGGTCCTGGATGTGATCACAGACGATCAGCTTGCCGAGTTGCGGGCGCTGCTGGGGGCCCAGCAAGACGCCGTGACCCGCGATGCGCGGGCCGAATTCCACGAGCTGGACGACGCCTTTCACCGCCGCATCTGCGAGATTGCGGGCCACGGCCATGTCTGGACCCTGATCCGCGAACAGAAGGCGCACATGGACCGGGTCCGGTTCCTGTCGCTGTCACAGGACGGTCAATTGGCCCATGACGAACACGTGTCGATCCTGGATGCGCTGGAACGCCGCGACGCCACGGAAACCGAAGCGATGGTGCGCAAGCACCTGGGGCGGATCCTGACCTTCGTGTCGTTCATCCGCGAAAAACACGAACAGTATTTCGAGGACGAGGCTTAGGCCGTCGCCGTCGCCAGCGCCGATTCCAGCCCGGTTTCCAGCTTGTCCACCAGTTCGACGGCCTGGTCGTCGGTCAGGATGAAGGGCGGGGCCAAAAGCACGTGGTCGCCGTTCCTGCCATCGACCGACCCGCCCATCGGATAGCAGATCAATCCGGCCTCGAACGCGGCCGTCTTCAGCCTGGCATTGACCTTCAGGCCGGGATCGAACGGTGTCTTCGTCTCGCGGTCCGCGACCAGTTCGAGGCCCAGGAACAGCCCCTTGCCCCGGATGTCGCCGACGTGGGGATGTTGTGCGAACCGGTCCTCCAGCAGCGCCCGCAGCGTGTCGCCCATGCGCGTCACCCGCCCGACCAGGTCGTCGCCCACCAGCCTGTCAAGCACGGCGCAGGCGGCGGCCGCCGCCACCGGGTGCCCCATGTAGGTGTGCCCGTGCTGGAAGAACCCGCTGCCACCGGCGATCGCGTCGTAGATGGTGGCGGAACACAGCATCGCGCCGATGGGCTGGTACCCGCCGCCCAGCCCCTTGGCGATGGCGGTTATGTCGGGGGCCACGCCTTCGCCTTGCGCGGCGAACAAGGTGCCCGTCCGGCCCATCCCGCACATGACCTCGTCCAGGATCATCAGGATGCCATGCCGGTCGCAGACCTCGCGGATCGCCCGGAAATAGCCGTCGACCGCGGGCACCGCACCCAGGGTCGCGCCGACCACGGGTTCGGCCACGAAGGCCATCACGGTTTCGGGCCCCAGCCGGGCGATCTCGGCTTCAAGCTCGGCGATCAGGCGGTCGCAATAGGCGGTCTCGGTCTCGCCCGGTTCCTGCCCGCGATAGGCGTAGCAGGGCGAAACGTGGGACACGTCCATCAGAAGCGGCGCGAAGGGCGCGCGGCGCCAGGCATTGCCACCGGTGGCCAGCGCACCAAGGGTATTGCCATGATAGCTTTGCTTGCGGGCGATGATGCGGCTGCGCTGTGGCTGGCCGATTTCCAGGAAGTATTGGCGCGCCAGCTTCAGCGCCGCTTCCATCGCCTCGGATCCGCCGGACACCAGGTAGACCCGGTCAAGACCCGCAGGCGCCAGGTCGATCAGCCGGTCGGCCAGCGTTTCGGCCGGATCGGAGGTGAAGAAACCGGTATGCGCGAATGCCACCTTGTCCAACTGCGCCTTGATCGCGTCCGTCACATGCGCGTCGCCATGGCCCAGGCAGGACACCGCCGCGCCCCCCGATCCGTCCAGGTAGGCCTTGCCGGACTTGTCGTACAGATAGGCCCCTGCCCCGTGCGAAACGGCGGGAAGGTTGGCGCGGCTGTTGCGGGGAAAGACGTGCGACATGTGGGTTTCCGTCCGTGTTTTCCCGCGCGACCGGTGCTCGGGGTTGCCAAAAAGGGAACATGCTGGTCTCCTGCTTATTACAAGCGTTTCCATTTTCAAGAAACCGTGAGACGGGGAGTCTTTTGATGAAACATACGATCTTTGGCGCCGTTACCGCCCTGGCGCTGGCCCTTGCCGGGGCCGCCGGCGCCCAGCAATTCATCTCGATCGGGACGGGCGGCGTGACCGGCGTGTACTATCCGACCGGGGGCGCGATCTGCCGGTTGGTGAACAAGTCCCGCAAGGAACACGGTATCCGCTGCGCGGTCGAATCGACGGGCGGGTCGGTCTACAACATCAACACCATCAAGGCCGGCGAGCTGGAATTCGGCGTCGCGCAGTCGGACTGGGTCTATCACGCCTACAACGGCACCTCGACCTTTGCCGACAACCCGTTCCCGGAAATACGGTCGGTCTTTTCGATCCACCCCGAACCCTTCACGCTGATCGTGCGGGCCGACAGCGGGATCACCAGCTTCGCGGACCTCAAGGGCAAGCGGGTGAACGTGGGCAACTCCGGGTCGGGCCAGCGGGCCACGATGGAAGTGGTGATGGACGCCTTCGGCATCAGCATGGGCGATTTCGCGCTGGCCACCGAATACAAGGGATCGGAAATGGCCACGCAACTGTGTGACGGCAATATCGACGCGATGATCTACACCATCGGTCACCCGGCCGCCGCGATCAAGGAAGCCACGACCACCTGCGATGCGGTCCTGATCCCCGTCGAAGGGGCGCCGATCGACAAGCTGGTGGCCGACAACCCGTTCTACCGCAAGGCCATCATCCCGGGCGGCATGTATGACGGCACCGACAGCGACACCGCGACCTTCGGCGTCGGCGCTGTCCTGGTGACGTCGGCCGACATCCCCGACGACGTGGTCTATGTCGTCTCCAAGTCGGTGATGGAGAACCTGGACGATTTCCGTCAGCTGCACCCGGCCTTCGCCAACCTCAAGGCCGAGGAAATGGTCAAGGACGGCCTGTCGGCCCCGCTGCATCCGGGCGCCGAGAAAGCCTACAAGGAACTCGGTCTGATCGACTGATCCTGACTGCGGCGCGCCCGGACGACGCACCGGGCGCGCCCTTCCTTTTCACGATGGTTGTTTCAAGGGGTGAGCAGGAATGAACGCAGAGGTGGACGGCGGCCGGTCGGCCGACGACATGGTGGCCGAGGCCGATACCGGCGCGCGCAACCCAACGGCGGCCTGGCAGGGCAAGCTGATCATCGGCACCTGCATCGCCTGGTCGATCTTCCAGCTTTACATCGCCTCCAAGGTGCCGGGCATCGTGGCCCAGGCCACGGGGATGAGCATCTTTGCCAACATCGTGTCAGATGCGCGCTACGTTCACCTGGCCTTTGCGCTGATGCTGGCCACGCTGGCTTTCCCGCTGACCAAATCCGCCCCGCGCGACCGGATCCCCACCTATGACTGGGCGTTGGTGATTCTTGGCGTCGCCTCGTGCCTTTACCTGATTGTCTTCAAGACCCAGATTTCGGGCCGCCCCGGGCTGTGGAGCACGTCCGACATCGTCATGTCGTGCATCGGGATGGTGGTGCTGATGATCTCGGTCTACCGCTCGCTGGGCCTGCCGCTGGTGGTGATCGCAAGCTGTTTCATCGCCTTCGCCTTCTTCGGCGGTTATTCGGAATGGGCGCGCAACATCACCAATTACGGCGGCGCCTCGCTGAAGAAGGCGCTTGGCCATTACTGGATGCAGACCGAAGGCGTTTTTGGCGTCGCCTTGGGCGTGTCGACATCGATGATCTTCCTCTTCGTGCTGTTCGGCGCGATCCTGGATCGCGCGGGCGGCGGCAACTGGTTCATCAAGGTCGCGGTATCGCTTTTGGGCGCGTTGCGGGGCGGGCCGGCCAAGGCGGCGGTGCTCAGCTCGATGATGACCGGCATGATATCCGGGAGTTCCATCGCCAACACGGTGACCACGGGCACCTTCACCATCCCGCTGATGAAGCGCATCGGCTTCCCGGCGGAAAAGGCCGGCGCGGTCGAGGTCGCGTCGTCGACCAACGGTCAGCTGACCCCGCCGGTCATGGGGGCGGCGGCGTTCCTGATGGTGGAATACGTCAACATTCCCTACATCGACGTGGTCAAGCACGCCTTCCTGCCGGCGGTGATCAGCTACATCGCGCTTTTGTACATCGTGCACCTGGAAAGCCTGAAGATGGGGCTGAAGGGGCTGGAAAAGGATGGCCGCAGGATCGGCATCCTGATGATCCTGATCCTGTTCCTGTCGGGCTTCCTGTTCCTGGGCGTCTGCAGCTTCATCATGGTCGGCATCCGCGCGCTGCTGGACCCGGTGATGGGCGAAAGCGTCTATGCCTCGATCGCCATCGTCGCGGGGCTGTATATCCTCCTGCTGTGGGTCGCGTCGAAATATCCCGATCTGGAGATGGACGACCCCAATGCGCCCGTCCCCCACGCGCCGCGCCTGACGCCGACGCTGATCGGCGGCGCCTATTACGCGATCCCGATCTTCATCCTGATCTGGAACCTGATGGTGCGGACCGAAAGCCTGGAACGGCTGTCCCCGGCGCTGTCGGCCTTCTGGGCGACGATCTTCATGATCATTATCGCCGTCACCCACCGCCCCATCAAGGCGTTCTTCCGCGGCCAGGGCCCGGCGGCCGAGGCCGTGGCCGGCTGGCGCGACTTCGTCCAGGGGCTGATCCTGGGCGCGCGCAACATGATCGGCATCGGCGTCGCCACGGGGGCGGCCGGCATCATCGTCGGCACCATTTCCCTGACCGGCGCGCACCAGGTCATCGGCCAGGTGATCGAGACGGTGTCGGGCGGCAACCTGATGATCCTGCTGGTGCTGGTGGCGGTGCTGTCGCTGATCCTTGGCATGGGCCTGCCGACCACGGCGAACTATATCGTGGTGTCGTCCCTGATGGCGCCGGTGATCATCTCGGTCGGGGCGCAGGCGGGGCTGATCGTGCCGTTGATCGCGGTGCACATGTTCGTCTTCTACTTCGGGATCCTGGCCGACGACACGCCCCCCGTGGGGCTGGCCGCCTATGCGGCGGCGGCGATTTCGCGGGGCGATCCGATCAAGACCGGGATCCAGGGCTTTGCCTATGACATCCGCACGGCGCTGCTGCCGTTCCTGTTCATCTTCAACACCGACCTGCTGCTGATCGACGTGAGCCTGGTGCACGCGGTCTTCGTGTTCATCATCGCGCTGATCGCCATGCTGCTGTTTGCCGCCGCGACCCAAGGCTATTTCATCGCGAAATCGAGACCCTGGGAAAGCGCCGTCCTGCTGGTCATCGCGCTGACGCTGTTCCGGCCGGGGTTCTGGCTGGACCAGGTCAGTGACCGCTATACCCTGGCGCAGGGCCCCGCGGCGCTGGAACTGATGGCGACGGCCGCGGATAACGACCCCATACGGGTCACGGTCACCGGCCCCGATTTCGATACCGGAGAGCTGCGGTCGACGACGATCGTCGTGCCCGCCATCGCCGGCGACGCCGAAACCGCGCTGGCCGACCAGGGGCTGACGGTCAGCGAAGAAGACGGCCAGCTGCTGCTGGACGAACCCTTCATGGGCACGCCGCATTTCAAGGCCATCGGAACCGAATACGATTATTACGGCGATCTGCCGGTGATCATTACGGGCGTCGAGGTGGAAAACGACCGGATGCCCAAGGAGATCTTCTTCATCCCCGCGCTGCTGCTGCTGGCGGGCCTCGTTCTGATCCAGCGGCCACGCGCCACCCAGCCCGCGTTCTGAGGAGGAGACTGAGATGTTCGGCAAGGTCCTGCTCGCCATCGACCTGAACGAAGCGCAGGGATCGGCCCGGGCTGCGAAAGCCGCGCTGGCGCTGACGGCCCAGAGCGGAGGGGAGATGCACGTGGTCAATGTCCTGCCCGACAGCGGCATGGCCATGGTGGGGGCGGCACTTGGCCCCGCGCGCGAGGCCGAAATCCTTCAGGAGGCCAAGACCGCCCTGCGCGCCTTTGCCGGCGAACACCTGCCGGGCATGCCCGAACGCGCGATGCATATCGTGCAGGGCACGATCTATGACCGCATCATCGCCACCGCGAACGACATCGGCGCGGATACGATCGTGGTCGGATCGCACCGGCCCGAGTTCAAGGACTACCTTGTCGGCCCCAACGCCGCCCGTGTCGTCCGCCACGCCAACCAGTCGGTTCTGGTTGTCCGATGAAACCCAGGCACGAAAGGCCCACCCATGACGGCAACGCCTCCCCCGGTCACCATCTTCGCGCAACGCCAGATCGAGGCGCGGATGATCAAGGCCATCTTCGATGAATTGCGCACCCGCATGGACGAACCGGCGGCGCGGGACGTGATCGAAACGGTAACCTCGCGCATGGCGGCCGACCACGGCGCGGCGCTGGCGGCAGAGGATCGGGCCAACGGGCTGACACCGTCGCTGCACAATTTCAACCGGCACCACGAGAAGTGGAAGGCGGGCGATGCGCTGGACACGACCGAGGCGGTGGAGGGCGAGACGACGCTGTCCTACAACGTGACCCGATGCGCCTATGCCGAGATCTACGAAAAGATGGGGCTGCGCGACATCGGCGACCTGATATCCTGTTCGCGCGATGGCGCGCTGATCGAAGGCTACCTGCCCGAGGCCGAACTGATCCGGACCCAGACGATCATGAAGGGCGCCAGCCATTGCGACTTTCACTTTCGCCTGAAATCGCAGGATGGGGACTGACGAGGGGTTGAACAGGGCCGAACGGGTTACGAGATTTTTCGGCCGAAAAATCTTGGCACGGGACAGATTTTTCATCCGAAAAATCTCGACCCCCGGCGCGATGGCCCCCGCGCGATGGCCCTGGCGGATCGGTCCGTGCTAGCATCGCCGCGAGTTTCGCACAGAGGTGGCAGATGGGCCTTTCCGAAAACGGCCGTGGCCTGGCACGGATCCTGTGGCTGTGCCTTGGCGGGATCAGCCTGGCGCTTGGCGCGGTGGGTGCCGTTCTGCCGGTCCTGCCGACGACGCCATTCGTGATCCTGTCGGCCTTCGCCTTCTCGAAAAGCTCGCCGCGCCTGGCCGCCTGGCTGGACAACAACCCCACCTTCGGACCGATGATCGCCGACTGGCGCACCCATGGCGCCATTGCCCCCCGTTACAAACGCCTGGCCGCGGTCATGATGCTGGCGGCCTTCATGCTGTCGCTGGCGCTTGGCGCCTCGACCCGGCTGCTGATCATCCAGGCCATCTGCCTGTCCGGCGCCGCCGCCTATGTCCTGACCCGCCCGCACGGGCCGCGCTGAAGGCTGCCAGCACATGTCGATCCGCACCAGCGCCACGAACGCCCGCCAGCTCTATTTCCTCAAGACCTTCCCGGATGGCGGCCGCAAGGCGTCCTGGCGGCTCTGGACGCTGATCTGGATGGTCCCGGCGCTGTGCCTGGTCTTCGCCGGGCTCGACGCCGTCAACACGTTGTCGACCGTTGCGACGGGCGAAAAGACGATGGGCACCGTCGTCGAGGTCTACGAATGGGACGGCTGGACACCCTTCAGCGGCAAGGGTCCGGTCTACAGCCCGGTCTTCGAATACACCTGGACCGATGGCACCAGGACCACGGCCACCAACGGCATGTCGTCCCGGGCCTGGAATTTCGCCCCCGGGTCCCAGCATGAAATCTGGTACGATCCGGATCGCAAGGCGGACATCATGGTGAACCGGTTCGACCGGATGTGGCGCCTGTCGCTGGTGGTCGGTGTCATCGGGTTGATCTTGCTGGCCCCTGCCCTGATCGCCACGCGGGCGATCCGGCGCTGGCTGCGCGACGCGCCGGGGAAAGATCCCGATCAGCCCGCCAGCGCATCCAGGTAGGCACGGGTGGCCGTCTGCACGTGCCGGAAGCGGTCGCCGCCCAGGTGCTTGCCGCCGTACCAGCGCGTCACGATCACCACGTGATCGCGCAGCCCTTCGCGTTCCAGCATGCGCAGGATGACATTGCCCGCCCCGGCTTCCCCGTCGTCGTTCTTGACCGGGCCGCTGTCGGTCACCAGCCCCCAGCTGTGATGGGTCGCCTTGGAAAATTTCTTCTTCCGGCACAATTCGGCCACCATGGCGCGCGCCTCGGCCTCGGACCGGCAGGGGCCGCCGGAGGCCGCGTATTTCGACCCGCGGTCGGACAGGATGTTGTCGAGCACCAGCATTCGGACCGTCATACCGGCCCGTCCCGACCCGGCACAAGCCTGCATCACGCCTCGGGCAGGAAGAACCGGTCGCGGCCGGCGCGGCTGACCTTCTGCAGGAAATCCGACAGGGCGCGCACGCGCGATATGTCCTCGGTGCTTTGATGGCTGAGGATCCAGACCGTGCGTTTCAGCAGGTAGGTGTCGGTCAGCACCGGCACCAGACCGGGATCGTTCAGCGCCATGAACCGCGGCAGGATCCCGATGCCTGCGCCTTCGCGGATCGCCTCGCGCTGTGCGTTCATGGAATTCGACGCGAACCGCACCGACGGCGCCAGCCCGAGGTCTTCGAGATAGCGCAACTCCGAGGAAAACAGGATCTCGGGGATATAGCCGACGATGCGGTGACCGCAAAGATCCTCCATCGCCGCCGGCCAGCCGTGCCGGTTGAGGTAATCGGGCGCGGCAAAGAAATGCAGGTGGTAATCGGTCATCTTGCGCGCCAGCAACCGCCCGCTTTTCGGCAACGACAGGTTGAGCGACAGGTGCGCTTCCTGGTCGGCCAGGCGGAATTCGCGCGACATGGCCAGCAGCTCGATGTTCACGTCCGGGTTCTCGTGCTGGAACAGCGCCAGCACGGGCGGCAGGAAGAACGTGCCCAGCCCGTCGGGCGCGCCGATGCGGATCGTGCCCTGCAGGCGCACCGCCTCGCCGGCGACCTGTTCCTGCACCCGGTTGCTGGATCGCTCGACCTCGGTCGCGATGGGCAGCAGGCGGTCGGCGGCCGTGGTCAGCTCGTAGGCGTTGGCCCGGCGGATGAAAAGCTGCGTCCCGATGGATTTCTCAAGCGCCCGGATCCGGCGCGCGACCGTGGTCTGGTCCACCCCAAGGGCATGGGCCGCCGCCGTCATGCGCTTGGTCCGGTGGAGCGCAAGGAAGTACTTCAGGTCGTTCCAGTCAAAGTCATGTTGCATAAGTGCAGAGTTGGTCTGCAATTTTCTCCATGTCAAAGGCAAATCTCAGCCAATTACATCCGCTCGACGGCCGCGGGGAAACGGCGCGTTGTATCGTAATGCTGATTGGGGAGGGCGGCGATATGATCATCATCCGTCTTATCGACGGAGTGAACGAAATCGTGGGGAGGATCGTCTCGTTCGTAGCGGTCATCTTTGCAGGCGTGATCATCTATGACGTGATCATGCGGTACGGTTTCAATTCGCCCACCCCCTGGGGCTTCGACCTGACCAAGATGCTCTTCGGGTTCTATTTCGTGCTGCTCGGGGGCTATGCCCTGCGCCACGGGGCCCATGTTCGCGTCGACCTGGTTCTGGAAACCCTCGGACCCAAGGCCAAGCGCATCGTCGACGGCCTGGGCTACATCATCTTCTTCTTTCCCTTCGCCTGGATCTTCGCCACCCGCAGCTGGGAATTCGCGCTGCGGTCGCTGGCCCAGAACGAAAAGACCTATGGCGCGATCCAGCTGCCGGTCTACCCGGTCAAGATCGCCATGGCCGTCGCCGCCTGCCTTCTGCTGGCGCAAGGGGTTGCCGAACTTCTCAAGATCATTCTGAACAAGCAGGAGACCCCCAATAATGTCGGGTGAAGCCATTGGTCTGATCATGGCCGGGCTTCTTCTGCTCGGTCTCTTCATGGGCCATCCGCTGGCCTTTGTCCTGGGCGGCACCGCCGTTCTGGGCGCCCTGATCGCGGGCAAGCCGATGGTGCTTGGCATCGTGATCAACCGGATCTTCGGCGAGGTGCTGGACAATTACGTCCTGATCGCCATTCCGCTGTTCGTGCTGATGGCCAGGTTCCTGTCGGATTCAGGCGTCACCGACCGGATGTTCGAAACCCTGCGCCTGATGCTGGCGCGGGTCAAAGGCGGCCTGGGCCTGGCCGTGGTGTTCATTTCGATCCTGCTGGCGGCCACCACCGGCATCATCGGCGCCTCGATCACCGTGATGGGTGTGATGGCGCTGAAGCCGATGCTGCAATACGGGTATTCCAAGCAGCTCACCACCGGCGTCATCGCCGCTTCGGGTTGCCTGGGCATCCTGATCCCGCCGTCGATCATGCTGATCCTGATGTCGTCGAACTCGGGCATCTCGGTGGGTGAACTGTTCGCCGGATCCATGGTGCCGGGTATCATCCTGGGCCTGCTTTACGCCGGTTACGTCTATCTGATCGCGCTGGTCCGCCCCGATCTTGCCCCGTCCGTCACCACGGACGAACACGTGTCGAAAGGCCAGCTGGCCCGGATGCTGATCCTCGAGGCGCTGCCGCCGCTGGTGCTGATCTTCGGCATCCTGGGGTCCATGCTGGCCGGGATCGCCACCGCGACCGAAGCCTCGGCCATCGGTGCGGGCTTGGCGCTGCTGATCGTGATCTTCCGGGGCAAGTTCGAGATCCCGACGTTCATCTCGGCCCTGTACGAGACGGCGCGCACCTCGGCGATGATCCTGTTCATCGTGGTCGGCGCCACCGCCTTCACAGGGGTGTTCAACATCACCGGCGGTCTGCGGGCGGCGCAGGAACTGATGCGGTCGCTGGACATGGAACCCTGGATGCTGATGACGGTGATGATGTTCATCGTCTTCCTGCTGGGCATGTTCCTGGACTGGACCGGCATCGTGCTGCTGTCCTTCCCGATCTTCCTGCCGATCGTCACCGAGATGGGGATCAGCCCGCTGTGGTTCGTCGTCCTGACCGCCGTCGTGCTGCAGACATCGTTCCTGACCCCACCCTTCGGATACGCGCTGTTCTACCTGCGCGCGCTATCCCCGAAGGAGGTCAAGACATCGGACATCATCATGGGCGTCCTGCCCTTCATCGGCCTGATCGTGATGATGGCCATCGCAATCTCGGTCTTCCCGCAGATCGTCACCTGGCTGCCGGAAACCCTGTACGGGCCCAAGTAAGTTTACCGTGAGTTTACGAGGAGAGGAGAACTCCATGACCATCCTGAAGAAAATGACCGCCACGGCCCTGGCCGCCGGCATCCTGACCGCCGGGGCGGCGTCGGCCCAGACCACCTGGCAGATGACCACCACCTGGCCCGCGTCGCTTGAGCTGATCGAGATGGACAAGAAGTTCGTCGAGAACGCCACGAAACTGGCGGGCGACGATCTGACCATCGAATTCTTCGAAGGCGGCAGCCTGGTTCCGGCCGGCGAAGTCTTTGGCGCCGTGGAAAGCGGCATCGTGCAGGCCGGCGGCGACTGGCCGGGCTACTGGGCGGGCCGCGACCCGGCGTTCTCGCCGCTGGCGACCACCGCCAGCCTGTTCAACGCCGTCGACTACGTGAACTGGATCAACCAGTGGGGCGGGCGCGAGATCTATAACGAGGTCTACGGCAAGTTCGGCATGGTCTACCTGCCCTATGCCGTCACCAACAACGAATCCGGCTTCCACACCAAGGAACCGATCCGCACCATCGACGACCTGCAGGGCAAGCGCCTGCGCGTGTCGGGCCTGGAACAGGGCCGCCTGCTGAACCAGCTGGGCGGCAGCCAGGTGTCGATGGCCGGTGGCGAGATCTACCAGTCGCTGGAACGCGGCGTGATCGACGGTGCCGAATTCTCGACCCCGAACGTCGACTGGTCGGGCGGCTTCCAGCAGGTCACCGATTACTGGGCGACCCCGGGCTGGCACCAGTCCGCGTCGGTCTTCGGCGTGATGATCAACAAGCAGGCCTGGGACGCGCTGACCCCCGAGGTCCAGACCAAGCTTGAACTGGCGGCACAGGCCACCATGCTGTGGTCGCTGGCCTTCACCGAACGCCGCGCCACCGACGCCTACAAGAAGTTCGACGAGGTGAACGAGATCACCCGCATGGACGACGACGCGCTGGCCAAGATCCAGGAAATGGCGAATTCGGTCATCGAGGACGTCGCCTGCGAGAACCCGACGTCGGCCAAGGTCTACCTGAGCCAGCTCGAATACCTCAACGACTACGCTCCCTGGCGGTCGGCATCGGCTCCGTTCAACCTGGGCCGCAACCCGGATGGCCCGGACCTGGAAAAGATCCGCGGCTGCGCCGAATAAGGCACGCGCCCCGCAAAACAGGAAAAGCCGGCCCGCCCTGGGCCGGCTTTTTCGTTTGGGCAAAGGTTTATTCGGCCGCCGTCGCCACCGCGTCGGCGGCTTCGGCGGCTTCGGCCAGGGCGACGACCTCGGCCGAGGTCTTGAGATCGGCGAAGATGGCGCCCATCGACAGCAGCGTGGCGTTGTGTTCCTCGTCCGTCAGGGTGGCGTTGCCGTCGGTGACGAAGATGATGTTGTAGCCCATCTGCATCGCGTCCCGCGCCGTGCTTTCGCAGCAGCAATTGGTCAGCGTGCCGGTGATGATCATCGTGTCGATCCCGCGCGCCTTCAGGGTATCGTCCATCTCGCAGGTGCCGGGAATCATGCCGGAAAACCGGGTCTTGTCAAAGATCAGGTCTTCGTCCGTCACGTCCAGCTCGGGATACAGCGCGTGCATCTCGGACCCCGCCCTGAAGGTTTCAACCTGCATGGCGCTGCGGTCGGGAGACATGTAGTTCTTGAAGAACACGTCCCATTTCTGCGGCTCGTCGGGATCGGACGTATAGCGCAGGAAGGCATTGACCCCGCCCGCCTTGCGCACCGCCGCCGAAATGGCGTTGACGTTGGCGATGATCTCGCGCGCGACGGGCACCTCGATCGGGGCGCCGGGGGCGACAAAACCGTTCTGGAGATCGACGATCACATGGGCCGTCTTCGACATGTCCAGGCTGTCGAACAGCGTGGCGCGGCCGTGGGACAGACAAGCGCGATCCAGGATGTACTGGGGGACGTTGACCTTGTGCATGGGGGACTCCTTGCGAAACCGGGGAAACACCATGAATTTGATATTCAAATAGTATCGAATTCAAATAAAATCGCCCGGTGATTCCGCGCCGCGGTGGGGATGCCGCAATGTCGGGCGGTTGCCCGTCGCTTCATCGGGCCCTATTCGCCATCACCGCGATACAGCTGCACCACGTGGATCCGGGCGTCTTCCAGGTGTTCGCGCAGTTCCACCTTCAGCCGTTCGGCATCCCGCGCGCGCAACGCGTCGATCAGCGGATCATGAGACCGCGCGATTTCGCGCGGATCGTCATAGACCCGCCCCAGCAGGGCGATCCCGGCCCGCAACTGCAGCGCGATCTGGTCGAACATCCGAACGATCCGCATATTGCCGCCCATCACGCACAGCATCCGGTGAAAGGCATAATCCTGCTCCACCTGCTCCTTCAGCTGCCCGCTGTGGCCCAGTGTCTTCATCAGCTCGACCTGGCGGGCCAGCCTGTCGAAATCGGCATCGGTCATGCGCGCGACGGCGGCACCTGCGGCGTGCAGTTCCAGGCATTCGCGCAGGTCATAGATGTCGTCCAGCTCGTCCGCGTCATAGGCGTGCACAAAGAAGCCCCGGCGCGGATGGGTCACGATCAGACCCTGGCTTTCCAGCAGGCGCAGCGCCTCGCGCACCGGCGCCCGCGACGTGCCCAGTTCGCGCGCCAGCCGTGCCTCGCCCACCTTTTCGCCCGGCCGCAACCGTCCGTCACCGATCGCCTTCAGCACCTGGTCGGCAATGCGGCTGGCCAGGTCGGTCGACTCCAGCTCTGAAAACAGCGGGGCAGACCCTTCGTCATCCATCATCTGCGCGGGATCCTCCGCTGGGGCCGCCCGATCCTGCGGCAGCGGGATCCGGGCGGGTCGCTTCATTTTTCATCATCAGCGTGTCACAGGTGAAATTCTGCGGAAAGTCTGCAAGCAAGATTGTCGACAGTTTTCGGATTCTCAGGCATCACTTGCCTTAACAAGCAGCGATCCGGGGCGCCCCGGCCCCGCGAACGGAGAATTCAATGACCATGCAAGAGCCCATCCGCACCAGCCTTCCGCCCGAGCGGATCGAACTGGCGGCCGCCTACCGGCTGATCGCGGAATTCGGGATGGACGACAGTATCTTCACCCATATTTCCGCCAAGGCCCCTGCCAGCGAAGGCGATCACGCCTTTCTCATCAATCCCTACGGGCTGCGGTTCGACGAGGTGACGGCGGGCAACCTGGTGACGATCAACCTGGACGGCGAGATCCTGAAGGACAGCTTCGGCGCCGGCATCAACAAGGCGGGCTTCACGATCCATTCGGCGGTCCATGCCGCGCGGCCCGACGTGGCCTGCGTGCTGCACACCCATACGGTCGCCGGTGTCGCCGTGGCGTCGATGAAGGAAGGTCTGCTGCCGCTGAACCAGTGGTCGGCGCCGTTCTTCAACCGACTGGCGTTTCACGATTACGAAGGCATCGCGCTGAACCATGCCGAACGCGACCGGATCGTGGCGGACCTGGGCACCAGGAACGCGATGATCCTGCGCAACCACGGTCTGCTGACCTGTGGGCGCACCGTGGGCGAGGCGTTCCGCACGATGATGGACCTGGAACGCGCCTGCCGCGCGCAGGTGGCGATCATGGGATCGGGCGGCACCCCGAACGTGCTGGGCGACGATCTGGCCGAACACGTGGCGCAGCAGGAAGAAGGCTGGGCGGAACAGCATGACGCCAAGGGCAAGCCCGACGCCGAATGGGCCGCCTACCTGCGGCTGTGCAAGGCCCGTCATCCGGACTTCGATCAATGAAGGATACCGAGGCCAGCTGGCCGCTGACCGTCGTGACCCTGTCGGAACCCTTTGACCTGGTGGCCAACCTGTCCGAGGCGCAGGACCCGCGCATCCGGCTGGTCCGCCCCGAAGAGGTCGAGGATCCGGGCGCCGTGACCTGCGCGCTGGCCTGGCGCCCGGCAGCGGATGCATTCGACCCGTATCCAAATCTCAAGATGGTGTCGTCGATTGCCGCCGGGGTGGATAGTATCATTTCCTGCCCCTCTTTGCCAGCCGGCGTGACGGTCACCCGCGTCAGGGACGATGAACAGGCGCGCATGATGGCCGGCTTCGCCGCCTGGCACGTCGCCTATCATCACCGGCGCATGGGCGATTACCTGGCCAACCAGAAGACCCGTTCCTGGGACCGCGTCTATCGTCCGCGCATGGCCTCGACCGTGCCGGTGGGCATCCTGGGGTTCGGGCTGATGGGCCAGCAGACCGCGCGCGTGCTGACCGCCATGGGCTACCGGGTTCTGGCCGCCAGCCGGTCCGGCGGAACCGGGATGGACGGGGTCGAAATCTTTTCCGGCCCCGAGGCCATCACCGACGTCGCCGCACGGTCGGAAATCCTGGTGAACCTGCTGCCGCTCACGGAGCAGACGCAGGATGTGCTGAACGCCGGCCTGTTCGCCCGCATGCCCGAAGGCGCCGTTCTGGTCCAGCTGGGCCGGGGCGAACACCTGGTCGAATCCGACCTGCTTGCCGCTCTCGACAGCGGCCACCTGGCCGCCGCCTCGCTGGACGTCTTCCGGCAGGAACCGCTGCCCGCGGACAGCCCGTTCTGGGATCACCCGAAAATCGTGCTGACGCCGCACAAGGCCTCGGACACCACGCGGGACGAGATCCTGCGCCAGCTCGCCGACAATTACGCCGCCCTGATCCAGGGCCGCATTCCCGCCGGAGCGGTCGACCGTTCCGCCGGGTACTGAATTTGACACACCGAAAGGCACGACCATGACCGCCCCCACCCGTATCCTCACCAATGGCAAGATCTGGTGCGGCCTCGCCGAAGGCTTTGCCGAGGCTCTGGCCATCGCCGGCGACAAGGTGCTTGCCGCCGGCACCGCCGAGGAAATCGGCGCCATGGCCGGCCCCGACACCGAGATCACCGACCTGGGCGGCAAGCTGGCCACGCCCGGCCTGAACGACGCCCACCTGCACCTGCATTTCTACGGCCAGAACATGCGCCAGCTGGACCTGCGCCCGCATGCCGGGGTGACCACGGTCGAAAAGATCATCGCCATGGTGAAGGAAGCGGCGGAAAACACGCCTCCGGGCACGTGGATCCTGGGCCGGGGTTATGACCACGACAAGATCGAAGGCTTTCGCCACCCCCACAAGAAAGAGATCGACGCCGTCGCGCCCGACCACCCGGTGATGCTGACGCGCGCCTGCGGGCATACCTGCGTGGTGAACACCAAGGCGCTGGAACTGGCGGGCATCGGCCACAACGCCCCCGACCCGGCCGGCGGCAAGATCGGCCGCGATCCGGGCGAACTGAACGGTCTGCTGTGGGAAAACGCCCGCTTCCCCGTCCAGCAGGCACAGCCCGAACCCTCGGCCGAAGACTGGGCCGATGCGATCGACGCGGCATCCACCCACCTGCTGAGCCTTGGCATCACCTCGGTCATGGATCCGGGCATCGGCCTGGCCAATGGCCTGCCCGAACTGCGCGCCTACCAGTTGGCGCACAAGGACGGACGGCTCAAGGTGCGCGTGGCCGGGACGCTGATGGGCGATCTGGACAAGAACATCCTGGATACCGCTTATGCCGAGGGGCTGGTGACGGGTGTCGGCGACGACATGTTCCGCATCGGGCCGGTAAAGATCTTCACCGACGGGTCGGCCGGTGCCGGCACCGCCTGGATGACCCAGCCCTATTGGAACGACGAAACCAACTACGGCGTGCCCTGCCTGACCCCCGAGCAATGCGAAGATCTGGTCATGAAGGCGCACAAGATGGGCTACCAGATGGCGCCGCACGCCATCGGCGACGCGGCCATCGGCATGATGCTGGACGCCTACGAAAAGGCCTATGCCGAGATGCCCGATCCCGACCGCCGTCACCGGATCGAACATTGCGGCTGGCACACGCCCGAACAGCTGGAACGCATGAAGGCGATGAATGTGATCCCCGCCGGCCAGCCCTCGTTCCTGTACTTCTTCGGCGACGGGTATTTCATGTGCCTTGGCCCCGACCGGCCGCACCATTGCTACCCGTTCAAGACCTGGCTGGAGGAAGGCTTGCACCCGTCGGCGTCGACCGATTGCCCGGTGACCGACCCCGATCCGTTCCCCTGCCTTTACGCGCTGATCGCGCGCAAGTCCGACACCGGCAAGGTTCTGGGCGACGGGCAGCAGGTGTCGGTGGCGCAGGCGCTGCACATGTACACCTACGAACCCGCCTACGGCGTGCATGACGAAGACCGCAAGGGCCGCCTGATCCCCGGACAACTGGCCGATGTGGCGGTTTTCGACACCGACTTCTTCGAAATGGACAAGCCGGAACAGATCCTCGACGCGCAATGCGTGCTGACGATCCGTGGCGGCGAAACCGTGTTCGAGCGGGCGGCCTGATGGTCAACGCGATCGTGCAAAGGCTGGTGCTGTCGATCCCGGTGCTCTTCGGGGTGCTGCTTTTCGGGTTCCTGCTGATGCAGATCGTGCCCGGCGACCCGGCCCTTGTGGTCGCCGGTCCGTCGGCCACGCCCGAGGTCATCGCCGCCATCCGCGAACAGATGGGCCTGGACAAGCCGGTTCTGGTGCAGTTCTGGGCCTATATCGAACGCATCGCCCATGGCGACCTGGGCCGGTCGATGATTTCCAACAAGGCGGTCACGCAGGAACTGGCGTCGACCCTGGGGCCGACGCTGGAACTGATGATTGGATCCATGGTCTGGTCGGTGCCGGTGGGCGTGGCGATGGGAACGCTGGCCGCGGTCCTGCGCGGGTCGCCGGTGGACCGGGCGATCATGGCCCTGTCGGTGGGCGGCGTGTCGCTGCCCATCTTCTTCATCTCGCTGGTGCTGATCCAGTGGCTGGGGGTCAACACGCCGATCTTCCCCTTCATCGGCCGCGCCGGTCCCTGGTACACCGCCGAAGGGTTCATGAGCCTGTTCCTGCCCGCCCTGTCGCTGGGCCTGATCCTGATCGGCCCCGTCGCCCGGATGACGAGGTCCTCGGTGCTGGAGGTGCTGAAGCTTGACCATGTGCGCACCGCCCGGGCCAAGGGCCTGTCGGAAACGCGGGTGATCCTGGCCCACGGTCTGCGCAATGCGCTGATCCCGGTGATCACGCTGATCGGCCTGCAGGTGGGTTACCTGCTGGGCGGGGCGGTGGTGACGGAAACCATCTTCTCGTGGCCCGGTCTTGGCCGGCTTGCCGTGGGCGCCATCCTGTCGTCGGATTTCACCGTGGCGCAGGGCACCATCATGCTGTTCGCGCTGGGGTTCATCACCGTGAACCTGATCGTCGACATCCTTTATTCCCTGCTTGATCCGAGGGTCCGCAAGTGACGATGACCACAGCCAACGCGGCCCCCGCCGCCGAGCCCCCCTCCATCGAACCCCCCTCCATCGAACCCCAGGACACCACGGCCCCCACCCGAGCCCACTGGTTCCGCCGCCTTCTGCGAGACCGCGCCGCGGCGCTGGCCCTGCTGTTGCTGGCCCTTATCATCCTGGGCGCGATATTCGCGCCCTGGCTGGCCCCCTTTGACCCGGCCGCCAATTCCCGGTCCGTCATGACGCCGCCGATCTGGTCGGCGGGCGGCGAACCCGAACACATCCTGGGCACCGACGGGCAGGGCCGCGATATCCTGTCGCGCCTGCTGTACGGGTCGCGCCTGACCCTGCTGATCGGCTTCTGCGCCGTGGGTCTGGGCGGGTTCCTGGGCTCGCTTCTGGGGCTGCTGTCGGCCTTCAACGACAAAATCGACGGTCTGGTCATGCGCACCATGGACGTGCTGCTGTCCTTCCCCGCGATCCTGCTGGGCCTCGCGCTGGTGGCGGTCATGGGACAGGGGGTGGTGCCGGTGATCATCGCGCTGTCGGTGTCGTCGATCCCCGATTGCGCAAGGGTGGCGCGCGGCATCGCCATCGGCGTGATGAAGCAGGAATTCATCGAAGCCGGCCGTGCCGTGGGCCTGTCGAACATCCAGCTGTTCCAGCGCTACCTGGTGCGCAACGCGATCTCGTCCATCATGATCTTCATCTCGCTGCGCTTCGGCCAGACGATCCTGATCGGCGCGACGCTGTCGTTCCTGGGGCTCGGCGCCCGGCCACCGGCGGCGGAACTGGGCATGATGGCCAGCCAGGGCCGCGATTACCTGCTGTTCGCGCCCCATATCGCGGTGATCCCGTCCGTCCTGATCTTTGTCATCGTGCTTTCGGCCAACGTCGCCGGGGACGCGCTGCGCGACGTGCTCGACCCGCGCCTGCAGGCCTGACCAACAAGACCAAGAACCCGACCAACAAGACCAAAACGACCAACAAGGAGCTACCCCCAATGATGACCCCGACCTTCCGGTTCCGCGCCGGGCTCGGCATCGCCGCCACGGCGATGGCCCTCGCCCTTCCGGCGATGGCCCAGGAACTGACCATCATCCGCAACCAGGACAGCAACCACTACGACCCGGCCCGCACCGCGGCGCTTTCGGGATCCGAAGTGCTGTTCATGCTGGCCGACACGCTTGTGGGCCTGGACGAGGACATGTCGACCATCGTGCCGCTGCTGGCCACCAGCTGGGACGTGTCGGACGACGCGCTGACCTACACGTTCCACATCCGCGACGACGTGACCTTCTGCGACGGCAAGAAGATGACGGCCGACGACGTGGCCTATTCTCTGAACCGCTGGAACGACCCGGAAACCAAATCGCCGGTCCGCTGGCGCATGGGCGACGTGAAATCCATCACCGCGCCGGACGCCACCACCGTCGTCTACGAACTGAACGCGCCGCATTCGGAACTGCTGTACCAGCTGGCGCAAAGCTTTGGGTCGATCGTCGACAAGGACACCGTGGAAAAGCTGGGCCCCGATTTCGGCGTGACCGGGTTCAACGGCACCGGCCCGTTCTGCTGGGAAAGCTGGACGCCCCGCGACAAGCTGGTCATGACCCGGCACGAAGACTACCACTGGGGTCCGTCCAACTATGAGAACACCGGCCCCGCGCAGGTGGAAAAGGTCACCTGGCAGATCGTCCCCGAAGCCGCGACTCGCACCGTCGCCATGCTGACCGGCCAGGGCGACGTGTCGCCCTATGTGCCCTACATCGGCGTCGACAAGCTGCGCCAGGCGCCCACTGTCGACATCATCCAGTCGGACGAAGCGTTCTGGACCAACTACATCGGTTTCAAGATCACCAAGGACATGGTCAGCGACGTCAAGGTCCGCGAAGCGATCAACCTGGCCGTCAACCAGGAAGCCATGGCCGAAGACCTGTTCTTCGGCGAAGTCGAACCGGCCTATTCCACCATCTCGACCGGCGCGCTGGACTGGGATGACAGCTTGGACGACAAGCTGCTGAAATACGACCCCGAGAAAGCCGCCGAACTGCTGGACGAAGCCGGCTGGACGCTGAATTCCGACGGCAAGCGCGAAAAGGACGGCGTGGTCCTGGCCCCGGTCGCCATCACCTTTACCGGCGAATGGCAGCAGACCGTCGAGGCCGTGCAGGCGGATCTTCTGAAGGTCGGGATCGAGCTGCAGATCGAGCCGATGGACGCCACCGTCTACTGGGGCAAGTCCGCGGGCGACGATTTCGACATGTTCGTGATGGGCTTCCCCTATGTTTCGGCCGGGGATGCGCTGAACCTCTACTTCCGGTCGTCCAACATCCCGACCCCGAACCGGATGAACTATTCCGACCCCAAGGCGGACGAACTGCTGCTGACCGGTTCGCAGGCGACCAACGACGCCGACCGCGCCGCCGCCTATGGCGAAGTCCTGGGAATGGTCAACAGCGAGGCCATCTGGCTGCCGATCTACCACAAGCCGATGCAGATCGCCGTGTCCAACAAGATGAAGCCCTTCAAGGCACACAACATCTACGGCGCCGGTCTCTACAAGGGCCTGCAGCTGGGCTTCAAGTAACGCCTCTCAGCCACGGGCCGTCCCCTTCCGGGGGGCGGCCCGCCTACGCCAACCGAGGATCGGACTTCCATGACCACCACCGTCATCCGCAACGCCGCCTACATCATCGCCTGGGATGCAGACGCCGGCAGCCATTCCCTGCTGCAGGGCCAGGACATCGCCTTTGACGAGGACGGCATCCTTCAGGTCGGCGGCCGCTACGACGGCCCCGTCGACGAGGAAATCGACGGGTCCGACCGCATGGTCAGCCCCGGGCTGGTGGACATCCATTCCCATCCCTCCTCCGAGGCGATGAACAAGGGCATGCTGGATGAACTGGGCTCGCCCGGTCTGCGCATGTCCTCGCTTTACGAATTCATGCCGCTGTTCCGCCCCGACGGACAGGGCACCCCCTTTGCGGTGAAGACCGCCTATTCCGAACTGGCGCTGTCGGGCGTGACCACCGTCGTCGATCTCTCGGTCGCCTATCCCGAATGGCTGAGCCTTGCCGAGGCATCCGGCCTGCGCGTGGTCGTGGCGCCGATGTACCGGTCCGCCCGCTGGTTCACACAGACGGGCCATTCGGTGGAATACGAATGGGCCGAGGATGACGGGCGCGGCGCGATGGACATCGCCATGCAGACGATCGACGCCGCCATCGCCCATCCCTGCACCCGCCTGACCGCCATGGTCGCGCCCTCCCAGATCGACACCTGTTCGCCCGAACTGATCCGCGACAGCTACGCCGAGGCCGAGAAGCGCGGGATCAGGATGCAGATCCACGCCGCCCAGTCGATGGTGGAATTCAACGAGATCACCACCCGCCACGGCATGACGCCGATCCAGTGGCTGGAGTCCCTGGGCGTGCTGACCGACCGCACCATCATCGGCCACGGCATCTTCCTCAACGACACCCATCCCTGGACCGCATGGCCCGATGGCGCCGATTTCGAGATGCTCAAGGCCTCCGGCACCGCCGTCGCCCATTGCCCGACCGTCTTCCAGCGCCGCGGCGTGACGATGCACACCTTCGGCAAGTACATCCGCGCCGGCATCCCCATGGGGATCGGCACCGACACCTATCCCCACAACATGCTGGAAGAGATCCGCCACGCCCTGATCAATTCCCGCATCACCTCCAAGGACGTCTACGACCTGCGCACCACGGATGCCTTCGACGCCGCCACCGTGGGCGGTGCCGCTATCCTGGGCCGTGACGACATCGGCAAGCTGGCCGTGGGCGCGAAATCCGACCTGTTCCTGGCCGACATCACCCACCGGGCGATGCGGCCCCTGCGCGACCCGCTGGCGTCGCTGATCTATGTCGCCGCCGAACGCGCGGTGACCGACACCTTCGTCGACGGCCAGGCGCTGGTGCGCAACGGCGAACTGCAGACCTTCGACCTGGACGCCGCATTGGACGGGCTCGAAGACGCGCAGCGCCGGGCCGAAGCGGACTTCCAGAAGCTCGACTTCCGCGACCGCACCCACGACCAGGCCGCCCCCATCAACTACGCCAAGGTAAATCGATGACCCAGACGCCCCTGCTGGAGGTCCGCGACCTGCAGATCGAGTTCAAGACCGAAGGCGGCGTCTTTCGCGCCGTCGACGGGGTGAGCTTTTCGCTCGACCGGGGCCGGACGCTGGGGATCGTGGGTGAATCCGGCTGCGGCAAATCGGTGACCTCGCTGGGCATCATGGGGCTGATCCCCACGCCACCGGGACGCTATGCCGGCGGCGAGGTCCTGTTCGAAGGCCGAGACCTGCTGAAGATGCCCGGCCACGAACGGCGCGGATTGCGCGGCGGGCGCATCGGCATGGTGTTCCAGGAACCGATGACCTCGCTCAACCCGGTCTACACGATCGGCGCGCAGATCATCGAATGCCTGCGGGCCCATGGCGAACGCAATGCGCGGGCCGCGCGGGAACGCGCGGTCGAACTGCTCGACCTCGTCCGCCTGCCCTCGCCCTCGTCCCGGGTCGACGATTATCCCCACCAGCTTTCGGGCGGCCAACGCCAGCGTGTCATGATCGCGCTGGCGCTGGCCAACAACCCCGACCTGCTGATCGCCGACGAACCCACCACTGCGCTGGACGTCACCATCCAGGCCCAGATCCTCGACCTGATGCGCGACCTGTCGGACCGCACGGGCGCGGCCATCATGCTGATCACCCATGATCTGGGCGTCGTGGCCGAAACCTGCGACGACGTCGTCGTCATGTATGCCGGCAAGGTGGTGGAACGTGCGCCCGCCAAGGATCTGTTCAACGGGCCGATGCACCCCTACACGCTGGGCCTGATGGCCGCCGTGCCGCGCCTGGACACCGATGCCGACCGGCTTGAAACCATCCCGGGCGCCGTCCCTCCGCCCTGGGCGATGCCGGCGGGGTGCCGGTTTGCATCGCGCTGCCCGCTGGCAACGGACGAATGCCGCCAATCCCCGCCACCCCTGCGCGAGATCGGCGCAGGCCGCCTTGTCGCCTGCTGGCGCGCGCCCATCGAGGAGATCGCAGCATGAAGCCCGCCAACCAACCCAACGTTCTGGACGTCGCGGGCCTGACCAAGCATTTCCCCGTCGGCGGCGGTCTGTTCGGCCGCAAGAAGGGGGTGGTGCAGGCGGTGTCGGACGTGTCCTTTTCGGTCGCGGCGGGCGAGACGCTGGCCATCGTCGGCGAATCCGGCTGCGGCAAGTCCACCACCGGCCGCGCCGTGCTGCGCCTGCTGGAACCTTCGGCCGGGTCCGTGAAGCTGGACGGCGAAGAGGTGACAGACCTGCCGCCCCACCGCCTGCAGGCCCTGCGCCGCAACATGCAGATGGTGTTCCAGGATCCGTTCGGGTCGCTGAACCCGCGCATGACCGTGCGCGAAACCCTGATGGAGCCGCTGAACCTGCATGGCGTCGCCCATGGCAAGAAGGCGCATGAAGTGACCGCCCGCCTGCTGGAAACCGTGGGGCTGGCGGCGCATCACGCCGACCGCTACCCGCATGAATTTTCCGGCGGACAGCGCCAGCGGATCTGCATCGCGCGGGCCATCACCACGCGGCCCCGGCTGATCGTCTGCGACGAACCGGTGTCGGCGCTGGACGTGTCGGTGCAGGCGCAGATCGTGAACCTGCTGCAGGATCTGCAGCGCGAATACGGCATGGCCTATGTCTTCATTTCGCACGACCTGTCCGTCGTGCGCCACATCGCCGACCGCGTGGCCGTCATGTACCTGGGCCGGATCGTCGAGGAAGCGCCGTCGGCGCAATTGTTCGCCGACCCGCGCCATCCCTATACCCGCGCCCTGATCGAAGCCGCCCCCCGCCCCGTTCCCGGCCTGCGCACCGCTGTCGAGCCGCCCGAGGGCGAGGCGCCTTCGGCGCTGAACCCCGGCCCCGGCTGTACCTTTGCGCCCCGCTGCCCGCTGGCCACCGACCTGTGCCGGACAGACCGGCCCGAGGCGTTGCCCGTCGGTCCACAGGCCCGCGTTGCCTGCCACCATGCCGACAAGCGGGCCGATATGGTCTTCCCCCCGGCCCCGCCCCAATCGCCGGCGCTGGCCGCGCGGCTGGCGGTGATGGCAAATGCGAGGGCGGCGCAGGCGGGATGACGCCTTTCTGAGGCGGCGCGCCTGGTGAGACGGGGTGAGACGGGGTGAGACGGGCGCGCCGGGTATTTTTGGCCAGAAAGAAGCAGCGGATGCGCCTTGTCCCATGGGTGGGGCAATGTGAGCGTGGGTTTACAAGGGGGGATATGTGCGCTATATATTCTATATTGATGAGGTATATCCGCGATGCCGCTTTACGTGAAAGATGCCGAGGTTTCCGACCTGGCCGCCCGCCTGGCGCGCCTGCGCCACATGTCCAAGACCGAGGTCCTGCGCCTGGCGCTGCGCCACGAGCTGGAGCGGGCCGAGGCCGCGCCGGACATGGTCGACCGGGGGCTTTCCTTCGTGAAGGCGCTGCATGAACGGGCGCACCCGGCGAAGGGGCGGCCGGCCGACAAGGGTTTTGTCGATTCCCTTTACGGGGAACCCTGATGTTCCTCGATGCCTCGGCGCTGACCGCGATGCTGGCCGACGAGGAAGACGCCCGCACCCTGCTGACCCGGATGCAGGCCCATGCCGACCGGCGCACATCGCCTTTGGCAGTGTGGGAGGCGTCGATTGCCGTGGCCCGCATCCTGGCGCTGGATCCCGAGGACGCGATGGCCGCGGTCGAGGAGTTCCTGTCGCTGACCGGCGTCACCGTCGACCCGGTTCCGCCAGAGGCGCACCGGCTCGCCATCCGGGCCTGGGCCCGCTATGGCAAGGGCCGCCACCCCGCCGCGCTGAACTTTGGCGATTGTTTCGCCTATGCCTGCGCGCGGGCGACGGGGCAGCCATTGCTCTACAAGGGTGACGATTTTCCCCAGACCGACATCGCGCCCGCCTGAGACGTCACTTGAACCGGCCCGACCGTTCCAGCACTTCGATCTGGTAGCCGTCCGGATCGGCGACAAAGAAGAACCGCGCGATGCGCGTGCCGCCCGGGGCGAATTCGACCAGCTTGCGGGGGCTCAGCCCTTCGGCCTCGAACCGGGCGTGTTCGGCGTCCAGATCGGCGACCGACACCGCCAGGTGACCATAGCCGTCGCCCAGGTCATAGGGTTCGGTGCGGCCCTTGTTCACGGTCAGCTCGACTTCGAACCCGGTTTCATCGTTGGAAAGGTAGATCAGCGTGAAATCGTCGAAATCCAGCCGGTCGGCGATCTGAAGCCCGAAGGCGCGGCGGTAGAAATCGACCGAGCGCGCCTCGTCGAAGACACGGATCATGCTGTGGATGGCTTTGGCCAAGGCGAAACTCCCTGCTGTGGAATGTGTCGTTCGCAGGGGTACAGCCTTGGGCGCGGCGCGGGTAGGGGGAAGGGCCGCATTCTTCAGCACGCTGTCACGGAGAATTGTTGACAAATACTCTCGGGATAATATGAACGGGCAAACGTCCCCGACCGGACAGCAATCCGGTCACGCGCCACACCCAGCGACCTCAGGCACTGGTGCTCCTCATTCGTAACGGAGCTTGTCCATGCCCCCCATCGCCCGCGCGCTTGCCGCCTGTCTTCTGCTGCCCCTGGCCCAGCCCGCCATCGCCCAGGATTACCGCGCCGGGGACTCCGGCAATGCCGTGCCTCCCGCCATCTTCATGAGCGCCGAGGACCACCAGGGTCCCAGGACGGCCGACGAACTGACCCTGGGGATGTGGGTCAAGGCCGGCAACGTCACCACCTACACGATCGGCGACAGCTGGAACGACTGGATCCTGTGGCTGATGTACGACAAGCTGCGCGAACCCTCGCCCTATGTCGGCAAGGCCGAGGACTGGCTGGCGACCTCGATCGAACAGGTGTCCGACGATGCCCGCGTCTGGGACATTACCCTGCGCCAGGGCGTCAAATGGCATGACGGGACCGACTTCACCGCTCAGGACGTGGCCTTCACCTTCGAATATTACCGCGAAGGCCCGGCCAACCGCTGGACCCACCATGCCAGTTCCGTGCCGCGCATGGTCGGCATCGAGGTGCTGGACAGGTACAAGGTGCGCCTGACGTCCGAAAACCCGATGCCGAACTTCGACCGGATCACGGCGACCGACCTGCCGATCATCCAGAAGGCCCAGTGGGAAGGGGTGGAAGAACCCCGGTCCTTCACCGACATCGGGATCGGCACCGGGCCCTACAAGCTGGTCGACTACAAGGCCGATCAATATTACCGCTTCGAGGCCAACGAGGATTACTGGCGCGGCACGCCGACCGTGAAGAAGCTGAACATCGTCATGATCAAGGATCCGCAGACGATGTTCACCGCGCTGAAGACCGGAGAGATCGACGGCGCCGCGCGCCCCGTTCCGCCGGAGCTGGTGCAGCAATGGGTGGACGATCCGGACCTGGAGATGATCAGCGCGCCGACGCTCTGGGGTGTCTGGCTGGACATCAACGTGGCGCGCGCACCCTTTGACGACCGCGATCTGCGCCGCGCGATCACCATGGCCATCGATCCCGCGCCGATGCTGGACCGGGTGATGCTGGGACAGGGCAAGTCCGGTGCGCACGGCTGGCCGCATGTGGACAGCTTCTGGACGAAACCCGACCTGGCCGCGCCCAACGACCCCGGCGAAGCCAACGCGCTGCTGGACCGGCTGGGCTATGGCGACACCGACGGCGACGGCGTGCGGGAAACGCCGGAGGGCGAACCGCTGGAATGGGACCTGAACATCGCATCCAACCAGCCGCTGTTCCTGCGCGCGGCCGAGATCGTGCAGGGGCAGCTGGCCGACATCGGGGTGGACGTGAAGGTATCGTCCATGGACCCCGGCGCGCTGGCCGAACTGTGGAGCACGCGGCAATTCGACCTGCGCATCGCCGACATCACGCCGCACGGGATCGCCGACCAGGACATGCTGATGATCCTCTATCGCGGCGACAAGAAGAACGAGCTGGCCTACGACGAGGACAAGGCCGCCATCGTCGACCGCTGGCTGGCCGCCGAAACCCGCGAGGAACGGCTGCGGATCAGCTACGAGCTGCAGGAATACCAGAACACGTACCCCAACCGGGTGATGCTGTGGTACCCGGAATCGATCTTTGCCTATCGCTGGGACAGGTACGACAATTACGCGCCGTCCGCCGGTTACGGGATCTTCCACAAGTATTCCTTTCTGCCGGAAGAGGCCCGCGCGGGCACCGTCGATCCGCTGATCCGGGAAACCAACTGACCGGCGGCCACGGCGGGTTTCCATCCCCGCCGTGGCCCCGCCAAGGGGGCCCGTCATGGTCTATCTTCGCATCTGCGCCCAATACGCGGCCGTCCTGGCCGTGGCCCTGTCGCTGAACTTCATGCTGCCCCGGATCGCGCCGGGCAATCCGATCGATTTCCTTCTGCCCGAGGATGTGCTGGCCGAGATGACCAACGCGGAACGGGCGCAGGTCATGCGGGAATTCGGGCTGGATCGGCCGGTCTGGGTGCAGTTCGGCGCCTATGTGAAGGGCGTCTTCACCGGCGACCTGGGCACATCCGTCAGCTATGGCATGCCGGTCTGGGACATCGTGCTGGACCGCCTGCCCTGGACGCTGCTGCTGATGGGCTGGGCGCTGGCGATCTCGGCTGTTCTGGGGTCGGTGCTGGGGGTGCTGGCCGCGCGGTGGCGGGGCGGCGCCTTTGACATCGGCTCGCTTGTGGCGGTGATCTTCGTGGGTTCCGCCCCGCCCTTCTGGGTCGCGATGCTGCTGATCACGCTGTTGGCCGCGCACCTGGGCTGGCTGCCGTCCTTCGGCGCCGCGCCGCTGGCCGCCATCCCCGGCAGCTGGGACTGGCTGACGGGCGTGGGCCTGCGCCTGATCATGCCGGTGACCGCGCTGGCGCTGGTGCAGACCGCCAACACGCTGCTGACCGCGCGGTCCGCCATGCAGATCGCCATGGGGCAGGATTACGTCACCTTCGCCCGGGCCAAGGGCGCCGGCGAGGGCCGGGTGTTCCGGGCGCATGCCTTCCGCAACGCGCTGCTGCCGATCTACACCAACGTGATGATCGGCATCGGCGGGCTGGTCGGCGGGGCGCTGGTCATCGAAACCGTCTTCGCCTATCCCGGCATCGGGTCGCTGATCGTCGAAGGCGTCGGCGCGCGGGATTACAACCTGTTGCAGGGGGTCTTCCTGCTGGCCACCATCGGCGTCGTCGCCGCCAACCTGCTGGCGGACCTGGGCTATCCCTTCCTTGACCCAAGGGCACGCCGCACATGACCGACGCAACCCTTGCCCTGCCGGTCGCCCGGCCCGCCCGCCGCCCTGGCCTTCACCCGGTGCAATGGGCCGGCCTCGGGATCCTGGCCGCGATGATCCTCGCGGCCCTGTTCGGTCCGATGCTTTTGCCGTGGACCGCTTCGGACATCGTCTGCCAACCCTTCGCGTCCCCCACCGCCCGCCATCCCTTCGGCTGCAACGACGCCGGTCAGGACCTGCTGGCGGGCGTGCTGACCGGGGGCCGCGTGTCGCTGGGCGTGGGGATCATTACGGCGATCCTGACCACGGCCGCCGCCACCGCTGTCGCCATCGCGGCGGCCTATCGCGGCGGTCTTACCGACCAGATCCTGATGCGCATCGTCGACGTGGTCATGTCGCTGCCCTTCCTGCCGCTGGTCATCGTCCTGGGCGCCTTCCTGGGGGCGTCCCTGCCGGTGCAGGTGCTGGTGATCTCGCTGGTGATGTGGGCACAGCCGGTGCGGGAATTGCGCGCACAGGCGCTGTCGCTGCGGGCGTCGGATTACGTGAAGGCGTCGCGGGCGATGGGCGGCGGGTTCGGATGGGTGACGCGCCGGCATATCCTGCCGGATCTGGCCCCGCTGATCGTGCCGCAATTCGTCCGCGTGGCGCATAACGCGATCATGATCGAAAGCTCGCTGTCCTTCCTGGGCCTTGGCGATCCGCTGCGCAAAAGCTGGGGAACGATCCTGTACCACGCCAACGCCCGCACGGCTTTCCTGACCGACAGCTGGGTCTGGTGGATCCTGCCCCCGGGCTGTGCCATCGCGCTGTCGGTCACCGCCTTCGCCCTGATCGGCTATGGCGTGGGCGACCGCCGCTCACCCGCCGCCCCGGCCAAGACCATCCCGACCCAGGATACCCCGCCGGACCCGCCGGCGGCACTCACACTCCACGACCTGTCTGTCACCTACCACACCGACCACGGCCCGGTGCGGGCCGTCCGGTCCGTGTCGCTGTCGCTTGCACCCGGGGAACTGCTGGGCCTCGTCGGTGAATCCGGGTCGGGCAAGTCGACGCTCGGCATGGCCCTGATGCGCCTTTTGCCCCCCGGCGCGCGCATCTCGGGCGCGGCCTGGACCGCGGGGAAGAACCTCATGACGCTGGACCCCGACGCCCTGCGGGAGTTTCGGGGAAACCGCATCGCGCTGGTGCCGCAATCGGCGATGAACGCGCTGAACCCGGTGCGGCCCATCGGCTGGCAGATCGCCGAGGCCCTGCGCCTGCACGGCCGCGCGGCGACGCCCGACCGGGTCGCCGACCTCCTGCGATTGGTCCATATCGACCCGGCCCGCGCCCGCGCCTTCCCGCACGAATTGTCGGGCGGGATGCGCCAAAGGGTGGTGATCGCCATTGCATTGGCCAACGATCCCGACGTGCTGATCGCGGATGAACCCACAACCGGTCTCGACGTGCTGGTGCAGGCGGGGATCATGGATCTGCTGGCCGCCTTGCGCAAACGGCTGGGCATCGCGATCCTGTTCATCACCCACGACCTGCCCCTGATATCCCACGCCGCAGACCGGCTGGCGATCATGGAGGCCGGGCGCATCGTCGAAACGGGCACCCCGCAGGTCCTGCGCAAATCAGCGACACATCCCCATACGAAAGCGCTGTTCGCCGCCATCCCCGACCTGAACGCGCCAAGGATCTGGCACCGCCCGGTCGCCGCCGGCGCGCCGATCCTCGACCTTCACAATGTGTCGCAGACCTTCAACGCCGGCTGGCTCGCCCACCTGCGGGGCGCGAAACCCGTGCATGCGGTGCGCGACGTCTCGCTGCAGCTGCGCCCGCACGAAGTGCTGGGCCTTGTCGGCGGATCCGGCTCGGGCAAGACAACCACCGCCCGGCTGGCGCTTGGGATGACCGCGCCCGACAGCGGCCAGGTCCTGCTGAACGGCATGGACCTGGGGCGTCATCGCAACGATGCGGCACACATGATCTTCCAGGATCCCTATCAATCCCTGCGCCCGCGCATGCGCATCCTCGATGCCGTGGCCGAACCCCTGCGCATCGCGGGCGAACCCGTCGACATGGCCCTGATCGCCGAGGCCCTGCGCGCTGTCCGCCTGCCCACCGATCCGGCATTCCTGTCGCGCGAGGTCGGCGACCTGTCCGGCGGTCAGCGCCAGCGCATCGCCTTTGCCCGCGCCTGGGTGACGAAACCCGCCATCGTGCTGGCGGACGAGCCGACATCGATGCTGGACCAGTCGATCCGGCTGGACGTGCTGGGCCTGCTGGACCAGATGCGCGACCGCCTCGGCACCGCGATCCTGTTCATCACCCACGATATCGTCCTGGCCCGCCATTTCTGCGACCGGATCGCCGTGATGAAGGACGGCGAGATCGTCGAACAGGGGCCCGCCGACGCCGTCGCCCTGCACCCGCGCCATCCCTATACGAAACGGCTGATCGAGGCCGTCCGGCCATGATCCGCCTGCTGTTCCTTCTGCTGCTGGCGGCCACCCCGGCCTCGGCCCATTTCAGCGACAATGGCCAGGCGCGGCTGATCGTTCTGGACCGCGAGGCCGGGATGATCTGGCTGCGCATCCCTGCCCCGCTGGTCTTTGCCGAAGAACTGGCGCGGCGTGACAGCGTCGCGGGCGCGGTCACCTCGCCTTTCATCGACACCGTGCAGGTCGCCGGCCGCTGGGGCCATCGGCTGGACGTCGCGGCCATCGTCTCGGGGCCCGGTTTCATGGACAAGGTCGCCGCCGGATACCGGCTGAGCGGCCCGGATGGCCCGATCCCGATGGACCCGGCCGGCCTGGCCATCCACCGGCTGGACCGGATGCTGCCCTTCACCACTCCGGCCGAGGCGCGCGCCTCGCTTGAGGAACGGGGCGCGGCGGATCCATGGGTGTCCGACGCCGTGGTGGAAATTGCAATCCGCCTGCCCGACTTGCCCGCCCGCCTGACGATCCAGAGCACCCTGCCCCGGATCCCCCTGCCCCCCAGCGTCTTCATCGACAATCACCTGTTCGACTGGCAAGGCGGCGGCGTTCAGCGGATCGAGGTGGTGGGCCAGTTGACCGACCCGGTCACCATGGAACGCAACCTGCCGCGCACCCTGGCCCGGATGATCGGCGAAGGCGTCCGCCACATCCTCGAAGGGTTCGACCACGTGCTTTTCGTGGTCTGCCTGACGCTGGCCTCGCGCGGGCTGCGCCCGCTGCTGATCGCGGTGACCGGCTTCACGATCGGTCATTCCGCCACGCTGATCGCCGGGTCACTGGGGGTCACCCCCACCGGCCCCTGGTTCCCGCCCGCCGTCGAAGCCGCCATCGCCGCCTCAATCATCTGGACCGGGCTGCTGGCGCTGTTGGGCAAGGGGCACGGGCCGGGGTTCTGGCTGACGGCGGCCCTGGGCCTGCTGCACGGGTTCGGCTTTTCCTTCGTGCTGGGCCAGACCCTGGGGCGGCAGGCGCCGGACCTGATCGCGTCGTTGCTGACGTTCAACATCGGTGTCGAGATCGGTCAGCTGATCGTCGTGTCCACGGTCCTGATCCTGCTGGACCTGCTGCGCCGGGCCGGGCCGGGATGGGTGCGGGGCGCAAGCATGACAGCGGCAGGCGGCGCGGTGGGTTTTGCCGCGGTGCTGCTGGTTCAACGCATAGACCTGATTGCAAGGATGGTATGATGGGACGTTTCCTGTGGCTGATGAACACGCCGGGCAACCCGCCCGGTTTCGTGCATCACCTGGCGCCTTTCCGGTTCGACGTGGCGCAGCAATACGACCTGGATCGCGCCGATCTGTCCGTCTACGACGGGGTGATGCTGGGCATGCATTCCGACCAGCGCCACCTGCGCACGCAGGCCGACCGGCTGTCGGGTTACATGGAAACCGGCGGCGCGGTCATCTTCAACGGCCATGTCGCCCACCCGTTCCTGCCGGGCCTGACCCCGTTCCGTCCCGTCCCGCAGCAAGGGCTGGAAAGCCTGCGCATCCATGTCCTGACGGATCATCCGCTGACCCATGGGCTGACGTCGGACCACCTGACGTTCCAACGGTCGGTCGCCGGGTTCTACGGGCGGGGCACCAACCCGCCGCCCGATGGCGCCACCGTGCTGACCGGCGTCGGGCCCGACCATGCGCCGGTCGACTGGATCGATCGGCGCGGCAAGGGCTGGCTTTACGTGCACACCGGCAACGACCTTTTCGCCCATTACCACCGCGCCGACCCCGACGGGCTTTCGGCGCTGCACGCCTTCTTCGGCTTCTTCGCAAGGGTGCCCGCATGACCCGTATCGCGGCCGTCGACGGCGGCACCTATTTCCACCACAGGACACTGTGCGAAGCGCCCTTCAAGGACTGCTTCGACGACATCCTCTATGTCCGCGACGTGCCCTTCACCGATCTGTCGCCCTACGACGTCGTGGTCCTGCCCTGCCGGCTGAACACCCACCTTCTGGCGCCCATGGCCGACCAGCTGACCGCCTACATGACAGGCGGCGGTACACTGCTGGTGATGGGAGAGGTGTTTCCCGAACGCTTCCTGAAGGGCATCACCTTCACCCCGTGCGAGACCAACTTCTGGTGGTGGGTCGAAGGCCTGCCCGGCCCCGCCCCGCGCCTGGCCCGGCCCGATCACCCGCTGCTTGGCGCGCTGAGCGAGAAGGATTGCATCTGGCACCTGCACGGCCATTTCGCGCCTTCGGACACGCAGGACGTCCTGATCGAGGACGACCACGGCGCGCTGCTGATCGAGGACACGACGACCTATGCGCCGGGGCGGCTGATCGCGATGACGCTGGACCCCTGCTATCACCACGGCTCGCATTTCATGCCGGCCACCACCGCGTTCCTGTCGGGCTTCCTGCCCGCGCTGCGCAATATCGGGTAACACAATGGACAGCATCACCGTGTTCGAGGCCGGCCGGCCCGTCACCTTCACCTTCGCCGACATGATGCGCTACCACGGGCCGGGCTTTCCCGGCGGCGTGGTGCATGCGCTGAAGGCGATGCAGGCGTGCTTTCCCCTGCTGTCGGATACGCCGCCCGACCGGCGCGAGATCCACCTGCTGACCGCCTTTTCCGGCCCCGGGGGCCGGGATGCGGTGGAACTGGTGACCCGCGCCGTCACCGAAGGCCGGATGGAGGTGAACCGCGGCCTTGGCGGGGCGAACGTGATCGACGAACCGCCCGGGCCGTACCTGTGGCGGTTCACCTGCCGCGACCGGACCGTCGAAGCCGTTATCCGCCCCGGCCATGTGCGCGAGGAATTCGTGCGCCTGGGCGCCACGCCGAACCGGTCGGCGGAGCAGGAGGCGCGGCTGAGCGGGCTGAAGGCCGAAATGGCGCACCGGCTGCTGCCGCTGGCGGGCGATGCCGTCTATGCGGCGCGGCTGGTCGACGCGGCGTAGCGGCGCAGGGTCGTGGCGTCGCGGGGCAACGGGACCTTTCCGTGACATGATCCCCGGGCTATGACTGCAGGCAGCGGGGTCCATCGCTTCCACCCGGGCCGCGCCAAGCGAAGGACGCCGCGCATGCACCTGGCCTGGATCGCATCCGAGAACAACGACGCCAACGGGCTGCTGTACGGCCTGGCCGAAACGCTTGCGGCGCGGGGGCTGCGGCTGGCCGGGACGGTGCAGATCAATTCGCTGCGGCCCGACGCCTGCAAGTGCGACATGGACGTCAAGGTGCTGCCCGACGGGCCGGTCATCCGGATCTCGCAGGACCTGGGGCCGCAATCGCAGGGCTGCCGGCTGAACCCGGACACCCTGGAACAGGCGGTGGCCGAAAGCACGCGGATGCTGGCGACAGGCGCCGACGTGCTGATCGTCAACAAGTTCGGCAAGCAGGAGGCCGAGGGACGTGGCTTTCGCGAGTTGATCGGCGAGGCGCTGGCGCGCGACATTCCCGTCATCGTCGCCGTCAACGCGTTGAGCCGGCCGGCATTCGAAACCTTTGCCGACGGTCTTGCCACCGCCCTGCCCGGCGATGCGGGCCCGATCCTTGACTGGGTCCTGGACGCCTGCGCGCCCGGACCCCGGGCGGCGTCCGCGCCTTAATCCTGCAGCGTCGCCTGGATGCACAGCGGATAGCCATAGCCCCAGCGCCACGGCAGCAGGGTGCAGGGCCCGCCGCCGACGCGCACGGCGTCGAACATCGCACCGGCGATGGCGTCAAAGACCATCTGCACGCCTTCCTCGGACAGCCCGTACGCCTTTTGCAGGGCCGCGCTCTGGTCCGGGGCCGAAGCCCTGACGCAGGCGCTCAGCACCTTGTCGGCGGCGAGGCGGGCGTCATAGCTGGCTTCGGCCGTTGTCGCGTCGGGGTCGTGGTAGGCCCGGTCATGGGCAAAGCAGCAGTCTTCCCAGGGCGGGCGATTGCCGTTGATCTCGGCAAACCCCGGGAAGGTCTCGGCGAAGAAGCTCCAGCCGACCGACAGGCCGCCGCTGCAGCCGTCGGTGGTGAATGGGGTCGGCGCGCGCCCCTTCATCACCGCCAGAAGCCGGTCGTGCTGGCCGATCTCCAGCTTGTGGATCAACCCCTCCTGCGCCTGCGCGGCGCCCGCGCAGACCAACAGGCCCGCCAGCAGCGCCTTATGCATCGCGTTCCTCGGCCACCAGGTCGACACCCCGGCCCAGCCGGAACCGGTCGCCCAGCCACAGCAGAAGCCGTTCCGCCGTGGACAGATCGTTGCGCGCGTCCATCACCTGGCGGGCCAGCGCCGGTTCATTGGTGATCAGCCCGTCGACCCCCATCGAGATCATGCGCGACATGGTCGGCGCGTCGTCCACCGTCCAGACGTACAGCTTCTGGCCCCGGTCATGCGCGCGGTCGATCAGCGAAACCGACACCTGCCCGGTGTTCACCGCCAGGAAATCCGCCTGCAGACCCGACAGGTCCCCGATCGCCGTTGCCGCCAGAATGCCCGACGTCCAGTCGGGCCGAAGCGCCTGCATCTTGCGCACGCCCGGCAGCTTCAGCGACATGACGGCGATGGAATTGCCCATGTCCAGGCTGTCGACGATATCGGCCACCTTCTGTTCCAGCGCGACGTCGTGGCCGTAGTATTTCAGCTCGATGATCACCTGGCCATCGCGGGCCTTCGCCAGTTCCAGCACCTGGCGCAGGGTCGGCGTGCGCTGATCGGCGTAATCGGGACCGAACCAGCTGCCGATGTCGATCCCGGCGATGTCCTCCATCGTCGAATCCCAGACCTTCAACGGGTTGCCGCCAAGCTTCATGAAATCGCTGTCATGGGCGACGACGACTTCGCCGTCCGCGGTTTCCTGCACGTCGATCTCGACCCAGTCCGCATGGTCGTCCAGCGCCTTTTCGACCGAGGCCATGGTGTTTTCCGGCCGCGACGCAGCGGCGCCCCGGTGGGCGATGATCTCGACCGTGCGCACGGCGGTGACCCGGTCCAGCCGGTCCAGCGTCGCGTCAAGGCCGCCACCGGCGACGCCCAGCACCACCAGCAGCACCGCCGCGACGGCGAAGGCGCGGTAGGGGCTGGCGTGGTCCTTGGCGGGGGGCGGCACCTCGCCCGTGCGGCGGGTGTAGGCATCGAACAGCAGGACCGACAGCGCCCCGTAACCCCAGGCGGAAATCACCGCATCGGCCAGCAGCCAAAGCCCCAGGATGACGACCGAGGCCATGGCGACAAGGCCCAGGTCGTCGCCGAACAGCGCATAGGCGCCAGAGGACAGCAGCCCCACGAACAGGGTCAGCGCGGTCTTCAGCACCCATAGCAGAACGCCCCACCCGGCGGTGCGCCCCACCAATCCGCTGCGCGCGCCGTGCATCATGTCGGCACTGTCGCGGAAGGCGGCGGATGGCGGTGTGCGGCGGAACAGCACAAGGTGCAGCGCGATCGACCATGAGGTCAGGCGCATCAGCAGGACGATGGCCAGCGCCAGCAGGATGATCCCGATCGCAATGCTTGTGATCACGAATTCCGGCGGGTGGTAGGTGAGGTAATAGTTGATGTCGTAATCCGACAGCACCAGCAGCCACAACCCCCCCGCCACGGCCACAAAGGGCAGCGACAGGGCCAGCACCCGCAGGGTCAGCAGGGCCCCGAACCGGAACAGCGCCGAAAAGCGCCGCGTCACCAGCCCGAGGCCGGAGGCCAGAACCGAGATCATGCCGCCGCCCTGCCGGATCGTATGGGTCATCAGCGTCACGTCCAGCACCGCCGACACGATGCCCAGGCCCGCCAGCACCAGCAGCCCCGCCG
This sequence comes from Marinibacterium anthonyi, assembly GCA_003217735.2. Taxonomy (GTDB): domain Bacteria; phylum Pseudomonadota; class Alphaproteobacteria; order Rhodobacterales; family Rhodobacteraceae; genus Marinibacterium; species Marinibacterium anthonyi. The sequence goes on from CP031587.1 coordinate 142,934, forward strand.
CCCCCGCGGGGGTCAGCAGGAAGGACGCGATGTCCTGGTCTGTCAGCGCGCTTTGGTCCGATGTCGCGATGGCCAGCGACAGCAGCAGCCCCATCAGCGGAACGAAAATCGCCGCCGCGATCAGGCGGACGGCGAAATGGATGGCGGTAAACGGCGCCAGCCGGTGCAGGGCCGTGCGATAGGCGGCCAGCGGAGAGATTGCGTCGGACATTCCCGGACGTTAGCCGCCGCGCACGCCCTCGGGAAGCGCGAAAGCAAACGGGGCCCCGAAGGGCCCCGTGGGTCACAGGATACGTTCGCCCGTGCCGGGAACAAAGTACGACACCTTGCCCAGATCGAACGCAAAGGTGTGATCCACGCCCGGCGCCGCCTGGGTGTCGGCGTGCAGCCGCGCGGTGACGTGCTTGCCGCCCAGCCGGGTCACCACGTAGGTGTCGGCCCCGGCGGGTTCGACGATTTCGACCCGGCAATCGGCCTGCTGGACGGTCTCGCCCGACCGGTATCCCGGCTCGGCGATGTCCTCGGGGCGCAGGCCCAGGATGACGTCTTCGGGCAGGTTGCCGGCGCGGGGATCGGTCAGGACCATCGGCGCGCCACCGTCGCGGGCGATTTCCAGCGTGGTGCCGGAGGCATCGCGCCGCGCCTTGGCCGGGATCAGGTTCATCGCGGGCGAGCCCATGAAATCGGCGACGAACAGGTTGGCGGGCGTGTTGTAGATTTCCGCCGGGGTGCCGATCTGCTGGATCACGCCGCCCTTCATGACCACGATCTTGGTGGCCAGCGTCATCGCCTCGATCTGGTCGTGGGTCACGTAGACCATCGACGCGCCAAGGTTCTGGTGCAGCGACTTGATCTCGGTCCGCATCTCGACGCGCAGCTTGGCGTCAAGGTTCGACAGCGGCTCGTCGAACAGGAACAGCTTGGGGTCGCGCACCAGCGCCCGGCCCATCGCCACGCGCTGCCGCTGACCGCCGGACAGCTGACCGGGGCGCCGTTTCAGCAGCGGTTCGATCTGCAGCTGGCGGGCGACCTCGTTCAGCTTCTTTTCCTGCGTGGCCGCATCGACGCCGCGCACCTTCATGCCGAAGGTGATGTTCTTTGCCACCGACATGGTCGGGTACAACGCGTAGGACTGGAACACCATGGCGATGTCGCGATCCTTGGGCGACACGTCGGTCATGTCCTGCCCGCCGATCCGAAGCGTGCCGCCAGAGATCGGTTCAAGCCCCGCGATGCAGTTCAGCAGCGTGGACTTGCCGCAGCCCGAAGGCCCGACCAGAACCAGGAAGTCGCCCGGTTCGATCGAGACGTTGATGTCCTTGAGGATTTCGGTGGACCCATAGCTCTTGTACAGGTTCTGGATATCGAGGATCGGAGCCATCTCACTCACCCTTTCACGGATCCGGCGGTCAGACCGCGGATGAAGTATTTGCCGGCGACGACGTAGACAAGAAGCGTGGGAAGGGCCGCGATGATCGCGGCGGCCATGTCCACGTTGTATTCCTTAACGCCCGTCGTCGAATTGACGATGTTGTTCAGTGCGACGGTCACCGGCTGTGTCCCGGCCGAGCTGAACGAGACGCCGAAGAGGTAGTCGTTCCAGATCTGGGTGAACTGCCAGATCACGGAGACCACGACGATCGGCGCCGACAGCGGCAGGAAGATCGACCAGAAGATCCGCAGGAACCCGGCGCCGTCGACCTTTGCGGCCTTCACCAGTTCCACCGGGATCGTCACGTAGTAGTTGCGGAAGAACAGCGTGGTGAAGCCGATGCCATAGATCACGTGGACAAAGATCAGCCCCGGGATCGTGCCGGCGATGCCCAGCAGCCCCAGCAGCCGCGCCATCGGCAGCAGCACCACCTGGAACGGGATGAAGCAGCCGAACAGCAGCATGGCAAAGACCACGTTGGCGCCGCGGAACCGCCACTGCGCGATGACGTAGCCGTTGATCGCGCCCAGGAAGGTCGAGATCAGCACGCCGGGCACCGCGATGGTGACCGAATTCCAGAAGAACGGCTTTACGCCTTCGCACTGGATCCCGGTGCAGGCCTGCGACCAGGCCTTGGTCCAGGCGGCGAAGGTGACATCGCGCGGCAGCGCGATGAGGTCGCCGGTGCGGATCTCGTCCAGGCTCTTGAGCGAGGTCGTGACCATCACGAACAGCGGCATCAGGTAATAGAGCGCGAAGAGCCCCAGGATGACATAGAGCCCCCAGCGCAGCGCGGTCTTGCCCGTGTTGCGGCGGGCGGGCGTATAGGTGACGTCAGTCATTTTTCGCCCTCAGTTCGGAATAGAGATAGGGAACCACGATGATGAAGATCACCATCATCATGACCATGGCCGAAGCCGCCGCCTGCCCCACGTCGCCGCGCGAGAACGCCATCGCGTACATGTAGGTGGCCGGAAGGTCCGTGGCGTACCCCGGACCGCCCCCCGTCAGGGCGATGACCAGGTCAAAGCTCTTGATGGCAAGGTGGGCCAGCACGATGAAGGCCGACAGGAAGATCGGCGCCATCGAGGGAATGATGATCGCGGTATAGACCCGCCAGGTGGGGATCCCGTCGATCTGGGCGGCGCGGATGATTTCGGTGTCGACGGACCGCAGGCCGGCCAGGAACAGCGCCATGACAAAACCCGAGCTTTGCCAGATCGCCGCCAGCACGACGGTATAGATCGCCATGTCCGGGTTCACCAGCCAGTCGAACTTGAAATTCTCGAACCCCCAGCCCTGGACCATGGCCTGTACGCCCAGACCGGGGTTCAGGATCCATTTCCACGCGGTACCGGTGACGATCATCGACAGCGCCATGGGATACAGATAGATCGTGCGGATTGCGCCTTCGACCCGGATCTGCTGGTCCAGCAGGATCGCCAGGATCAGGCCGAGGATCATCGATATCACGATGAACATGCCGCCGAAGATGTAAAGGTTGGTCATCGCCGTGTCCCACCGGGGGGAGGCGAACAGCCGGTCGTACTGGATGAAGCCGACGATATCGTACTTGGGCAGCAGCTTGGAGCGGGTGAGTGACACCCAGGCGGTCCAGCCAATGAAGCCGTAGACGAAGATCAGCACTGCGATAAAGCTGGGTGCCAGCACGATCTTTGGCAAATGGGTTTCGAACCACCTGGCCATGGTTTTCTCCTATTGAGGACCCGCCCCGCAAGCGGGACGGGCCTGTTGTTGTCAGGATCGGGATCCGAAGCGGATTACATCGAGTTCGCGACGGCGTCGGCGAGCATCTGCACCGCGTCCTCGGACGACATGTCCGAGTTGAAATGCGCGGTCACGACGTCGGTGATCGCACCGGCCTGCGCGCCGCGCAGGGCCATGCCATGGGCATAGGAGGGCAGCAGCGACCCGTTCTCGGCCGAGGCCTTCATGTCCTTCGCCGACAGCTTGGCGCAATCGTCGAAGTCATCCAGCGGCACGTCGGTGCGGACCGGGATCGACCCCTTGTTCAGGTTGAACACCTTCTGGAAGCTGGGTCCGACGATCAGCTTGGCCAGCAGGTCCTGGCCTTCCTTCTTGTCTTCGCCGCTGACGTCGAACATCGCGAAGCTGTCGACGTTGTACAGGAACCCGCCGCCCGGCGTCGCGCCGCACAGGAAGTCCTGGCCCGGGACCTTGCCGGCGGCAAGGAATTCGCCCTTGGCCCAGTCGCCCATGATCTGGAAGGCGGCTTCGCCGTTCATGACCATCGCGGTGGCCAGGTTCCAGTCACGGCCCGAGAAGTTGTCGTCGACAAAGCCGCGCAGGGTGCGCATCTGGTCGAAGACCTGGATCATCGTGTCCGACGTCAGCGCGTCGGGGTCCAGGTCGACCAGGGCCTTCTGGTAGAACTCCGGCCCGCCGACGCCCAGGACCACGGTTTCGAACACCGTCGCGTCCTGCCAGGCCTGACCGCCGTGGGCCAGCGGGATGATGCCCGCCGCCTTCAGCTTTTCGGCCGCGGCGTTGAATTCGTCCCAGGTGGTCGGCATCTCGATGCCGTTGTCCTCGAGAACCTGCTTGTTGGCCCAGATCCAGTCCACGCGGTGCACGTTGACCGGCGCGGCGCACCAGGTGCCGTCGCACTTCATGTGCTCGGCGATCTGGTCGGGCAGCACGTCGGCCCAGCCTTCGGCTTCGGCCACGTCCGAGATATCGGCCAGAACGCCTTCCTCGTACCATTCCTGGATCGCCGGGCCCTTCAGCTGGACGGCGGTGGGCGCATTGCCCGACAGGACGCGTGCGCGCAGCGCGGTCATCGCCGCGTCGCCGCCGCCACCCGCGACGGGCATGTCGGTCCAGGTGCCGCCGGCATCGGTGAATTCCTGCTGCAGCACGGCCACGGACTTGGCCTCGCCACCGGAGGTCCACCAATGCAGGACTTCGGCCTGCGGTTCGGCCAGTGCGCCGGATGCGCTCAGGGCAAAGGCGGAAATTGCCGCCAAGGCGGTATGTTTCATCTTGAGATCCTCCCGATCTGGCTGCCATGTGCGACAGCGAATGTAATGGCACGGATCCTGCTCTGGCGCCCGACCGTTCCGCAAGGGCCGGTGCCGGGACCTGACGCAGGGTGCGGGCAGAAATCAGAGCGATCTGTTACAGGCTGTTACAGGCGCTATGCAATTGCTGCGGCAGCAGAATGATTGCTGCAGCGCGGAACGGGGAGAACGGGGTGAGCATCGCCAGGCTGCTGGTCGTGGACGACGATACCGAGATGCGCGGGATGATGACCCAGTTCCTGCACCGGCAGGGATTCATCGCCTTCGGCGCCGCCTCGATGACCGAAATCGAAGACGCGATGGAAGCCGGGCGGATCGACCTGATCCTGCTTGACGTGATGCTGGGCGATGAAAGCGGGATCGAGATCTGCGCCCGCCTGCGCCGCGAACAGGACGTGCCGATCATCATGGTTTCGGCCCTGTCGGCCGATCACGACCGCATCGCGGGATACGAGGTCGGCGCCGACGATTACGTGGCCAAGCCCTTCAACCCCGACCTGCTGGTCGCCCGCGTCCGCGCCGTTCTGACCCGGACGCGGCGCACCGCCTCGCTGGTGCACCGCCGGCGCACCCGCCGGTTCCGGTTTGCCGGCTGGACCTATGACGCCAAGCGGGACGAGGTGATTTCCCCCGAAGGCTTCCAGGTGGCGCTGTCGCGGCGGGAAACCAAGCTGCTGCAGGCGCTGCTGGCCAATCCGCATATTCCGCTGACGCGCGAGGAGATCTCGGCCGCGCTGGATGTCACCGGCGACGGTTCACCGGGGGAAGAGGCGCAGGGCCGCGCCATCGACGTGCTGGTCGGCCGCCTGCGATCCAAGATCGAGAAGACGCCGAAGGATCCGCAGATGCTGCGCACCGAACGCGGTGTCGGCTATGTCTTTGCCGTCGACGTGACCGCGGAGGAAACGTGAGCCGCCCGTCGCTCAGCCTGCGCATGTCGGGGACGCTGGTGCTGGCGGTGGCGGTGCTGACCGGGGTGGCGACGGCCGGTATCTGGGCCATGTCGCAGGCCCGCTGGGCCGCCCACCTGGACCGGGCGCAGCGCACCGGCATCCTGCTTTATGACACGCTGACCCGCGACGCGCCCCTGCCCGAGGGCGTGACCGTCACGCTGCTGACCCCCGAGGAAAGCGCACAGGTCGAACGGGGCGATTTCGCGGCCGCCGCGGGCCTTGCGAACCCGGTCTACGTCACCATCGCCCCGCTTCTGCCGGACGCCACCGGCGGCCCGGGCCTGTCGCTGGCCGTGGTGTCGGACGAATTGCAGTACCGGGTGGCCGAGCTGCCCTCGCGCCCCGGTCAGCGCCCGTCGGAAACCTTGGGCCAGCTGACCCGCCAGATGGCGCGCTATTGCAGCCATCCCCGGATCATCGCACGCCCCGGCGTCGGCGATTGGCGCCGTGTGGCGGCGCCGGGGATCTGGGGCTGCGACGCCGCGCCCGCCGACCTGCGCCTGCCGGCGGCCATCGCGGGGCTGGTGGTGCTGGCGGTGCTTTTCACGCTGGTCGCCAATACCGCCGCGCTGTTCGCCGGGTTCGCCCGCGCGCTTGGCACCCGCAAGCGGCTTGGCGGCCCCGAAAGCTATGACGCCGAAGGCCCGGCCGAACTGCGCGCGATCGTCGACGCGGTGAACACCTACCTTGAGGCCGAACGCGACCAGCTGGCCCAACGCGCCGTGGTGCTGTCGGGCGTCAGCCACGACCTGGGCACGCCCGCCACGCGCCTGCGCCTGCGCAGCGCCCTGATCGAGGACCAGGCCCTGCGCACGAAGTTCGAGACCGACATCGACCGGATGACCGCGATCATCGAAAGCGCGCTGACCTACACCCGCGCCGAGCTGAACGTCGAGGATCCGCGCAAGCTGTCGCTGTCGGCGCTGGTCGAAGCGCTGGTCGACGATTACCAGGACCTTGGCCATCCGGTCACCCTGGCCAGCGTCGAACCGATGGTGGTGCGCGGCGGCCAGTCGCTGTTCACCTCGCGGCGCGGGGCGCATGTGGTCGAAGGCGGACACCGCGTGATCGTCACCGCCCGGCCCGTGTCGATCCAGCGCGCGGTGTCCAACCTGGTGGACAATGCGCTGAAATACGGGCGGCGGGCCGAAGTGCACCTTCAGGCGACGTCCGAAATGGCGACGATCATGGTCGAGGACGAAAGCGGCATCCGGTCCACCGACGAGATCGAGGCGCTGATGGCCCCGTTCCGACGCGGCGCCAATGCAAGGTCAAGCGACGGGTTCGGCCTGGGCCTGAGCATCGTGTCGACCATCGCGATGATGCACGGCGGCGCGCTGCGGTTCGAAACCGCGCCGCACGGGCTGCGCGCGGTCTTTACCATCAGCCGGGGGTGACCCGTGGATCACACCACGTCCGCGTAGATGCCCATGCCCTTCTTGCGGATCCGCCCGCCGACCACCGTGCGCTGGATCTCGGACGTGCCTTCCCAGATCCGGTCCACCCGGATGTCGCGATACAGCCGTTCCACCGGGTTTTCCCGCATGTAGCCGCGCCCGCCCAGGATCTGCAGCGCCTTGTCGATGATCCCGCCGGCGGTTTCCGACGCATACAGCTTCAGGGCCGAGGCATGGGCATGAACCAGCGCGCGCTCGGCGCCTGCGTCGATTTCGGCGGCAACGCGGTACAGCATGGATTTCGCGGCATAAAGCTGGACACCCATGTCGGCCAGCATGAACTCGATCGCCTGGAAATCGCGGATCTGCCTGCCGAACTGGCGCCGTTCGCTGGCATGGTCGTTGGCGATCTCGGCGGCGCGGGTGGCGGCGCCGATGGAATGGGCGGCGATCTGCAGCCGCGCCTCGACGAACCAGTCCTTGGTCAGCTCGAACCCCTGCCCGATCTCGCCCAGGCGCTTGTCCTCGGCCACCGGTGTGTCGTTGAAGATCAGTTCCGCATGATCAAAGGCAAAGTTGTGCATGAAGGCGGGGGACCGCACGTGGGTCATGTTTTCGGCCGGCTTGTCGACCAGGAACAGCGTCGGCTTGTCCGGGTCGCCGTCCACATGGGCGTGCACGATGACGAAATCGGAGGCGTTGTAGGAGGTGACGAACCACTTCTCGCCGTTCAGAACCCATCTGCCATCCCGGAAATCGGCGCGAGTCATTACCTGGCGCGGGTCTGACCCGGCGCCGGGTTCGGTGATGGCAAAGGCCCCGCGCCGTTCGCCGCCCGCCGAAGGGATCAGGTATTCGTCGATCTGGGCCCGGGTGCCGAACTTCAGGCTGACCGGCGCGCGCCAGACGCAGGACCATAGCCCGTTGGTCGCCCGGCCCAGCTGCTCCTCGATCAGGGTCTGTTCGACCATGCTCAGCCCCAGCCCGCCATGTTCCTTGCCAAGGTTGATCCCGGCCAGGTCCCAGTCGCGCACGGCCTGTCGCACGGCGGCGCGCCGGTCCATTGGCAGTTCACCGTGTTCGTCGGTGATCAGCTCAAGCGGCTGGAGCACCTGCTCAAAGAAATCGCGGCCCTTGCGGGCCAGGTCCTTTTCATGTTGCGAGAAGTCGAAATCCATGGGGCTGTCTTTCAGTTGATGTGCCCATGCGCGGCACGGACGGTCAAAAGGGCGTCGACGGCGCAAAGCCCGTCGGCATTGGCGAAAAGCGGGTTCACATCCATTTCGCCGATCAGGTCGCCCAGATCGGCGGCGAGGCGCGAGATACCGGCCAGGGCCTGCGCGATGGCGTCCAGATCGGCAGGCGGCACGCCCCGGCCGCCATTCAGCAGGGGCCGGATGCGCAGGGCGTCCAGCATCGCGCGGGCCTCGATCGTGTCGAAGGGCGGCAGGCACACGACCCGGTCATCCAGCGCCTCGATCCATATGCCCCCCGCCGCGACCATGACGAAGGGGCCAAAGGCGTCGTCCTGCACGATGCCGAAGGCCAGTTCGATGCCCTGCGGCATCATCTGTTCCAACACCGCCTGCGGCCCAAGGCGGGCGGCCATGTCGGCATAGGTCGCCTCCAGCGCGGCCATGTCCTTCAGGCCCAGGTGCACGCCGCCGACGTCGCTCTTGTGGTGAATGCCGGGAACGGCGGTCTTCAGCGCCAGCGGAAAGCCCATGCCCGTCGCCGCCGTCCGCAGTTGGTCGATACCCGCGACCGTGGCCGTCTGCGGCGTCCGGATGCCGTAGTCCTTCAGCAGCGCCAACGCCTCGGCCTCGCTCAGGTCGCGCGGTTCGGACAGGCGGGCGCGCCAGCGGGTCAGGATATCGGACGACGTCACGCGCACCGCCAGCACCGGGCGCGCACGCCGGTCGCGGGCATCGAACAGCGCCCGGATCGCCTTCAGCCCCTCCTGCGTGCCCTCGACCACCGGCAGGCCGGCCTCGATCGCGCTCAGCGCCATGTCGTCATGACGGACGGCGGCGTAATTCGACACCACCAGACCCGGCTTGCCACTGCGTTCCGACGCCGCCGCCAGCGCCGCAACATAGCGGCCCGAGATGTACGATCCGTCGCGGATATCCTGGAACAGCCCCACCAGCCCGACGGCCGGGTCGTCGATCAGCGCATCCATGCAATTGGCGATCCGCGACTCGAAATCGGTGCCCGACCCCCAGGCGTCCAGCGGGTTGTCGGGCTTCAGCCCGCTGTCGAGGTTGGCCGCCAGCTTGTCCTTCGTCGCCCGCGACAGCACCGCGTATCCAACGCCCACTTTTTCGGCGAGGTCCACGGCCATTTCCCGTTCGCCACCGGAATCGTGGACCCCGGCCAGCAGGCCGCCGGGCAAGCGGCCCGGCGTGACATGCGAAAACAGCTGCAGGCAGGCGCCGAATTCGTCCAGCGTATCGACCTCGATCACCCCGTGTGCGCGAAAGACGGCCTCGTAGGCCGCCGCGTTGCCGGCGATGGCGCCGCTGTGGCTGGCGGCGAATTGTGCGCTGGTCGCTGTCTTGCCGACCTTCAGGATGACCACCGGGATGCCACGGTCTTCGGCCAGGCGCAGCGCGGCACGGAACTTCACCGGCTCCCGCGCGGTTTCCTGGAACATCCCGATCACCCGCGTCTCGGGCTGGGCCAGCGCCCAGAGCATGTAATCCTCGCTGCGCGTCGTCAGCTCGCGCCCCGTCGATACGGCCAGCGAAAACCGCAGGCGCGGATGGTTGTAGCCGAGCGCGCTGAACGCGGACCCCGATTGGGTGATCAACGCGATATGCCCCGGTTTCAGCGGCACGCGCGGGGCATACCCCACGATGCGCAGGCCCAGCCCCGGGTTCAGGTAGCCCATGCTGTTGGGTCCGCAGATCTGCAGCCCCGCCGCCCGCGCCTTGTCGGTCAGCCGGTGCAACAGCGCGTCATCGCCCTGGTCCGACAGGTCGCAACCCGCAAAGATCGCCGCCGCCGGAATGCCCCGGGCGATCACCTCGTCCAGGGCGGCTTCGACCCGCCGATCGCCCAGGGCGATCACGGCCAGGTCCACCGGCCCCGGCAGGCTGGCCAGATCCGGGTAACATTGCCGGCCGAGGATCGCGGTCTCTCGCGGGTTCACCGGGTAGACCGCGCCGGCGTACCCGTCGATGGCCACCTGTTCGACCATCACCCGACCCGGCGCACCGGAACGGTTCGAAGCGCCCACAAGGGCGATGGCGCGGGGGCGCAGCAGGGCGTCCATTCCGGCGGTTCTGGCTGTGTCCGACATTCTGGCAAGGTCTCGGGCGCGGGTCGGAACGTGACCCATTCCTGAAAGGGTACATCCCGGCCCTTGACCTGCCATCTCACGAATATTCACTATGGTATTGCCCCAGGTTATGACATGGGGTGTTACAAGGACTGCCCGATCATGCATCTGCGATCCCGCCTTCCGTCGACCGGCGCGCTGTTCGTCTTCGAGGCGGCGGCGCGGAACCTGAACTTTTCCGATGCCAGCCGCGAATTCAACGTGACCCAGCCGGCTGTCAGCAAGACCATCCGCCAGCTTGAAGAAACGCTGGGGGTGAAACTCTTTGCGCGCACCGCCAGCGGGGTGGATCTGACGCCAAGCGGCAAGATCCTGTTCGAGGCCGTGTCATCGGGATTTCGGCAGGTGGAATTGGCACTTAACGAGATCGAGCGTCTTCGGGACGACCCTGTCGCCGTGACCATTTCGGTGACGTCCTCCTTTGCGATCCACTGGTTCATGCCCAGGATGGACCGGTTTCGCATGGCCTTACCCGACATCCCGATCCGCTTCCAGATCCAGCATTCCGAAGCCACCGGCCCTTTGGACGGCGCCCTTCTGGGGGTCCGCCGAGAGGATCCGGCGGACCAGGACTTTGACCGAACCTACCTGACGGACGAACGCATCGTCGCCGTGGCCAGCCCCGCGTACATCGCCGCACATGGCCGGCTCGACCAGGGCACAACGCTGAAGGGCCATACGCTGGGTTATCTCTATGAACAGCCACGGGTGCCCTGGGACACGTACCTGCGCGACAGCGGCTGCCCCCCGCCGCAGGACGCGGGCAGGATGACCTTTTCCGATTACGCCCTGCTGCTGCAAGCGGTGATCAAGGGGCAATGCGTCGGCCTCGGCTGGCGCTACATCATCTCGCACGAGCTGGAACAGAAGGGCCTGGTTCCGGCGGCGGGCCGGGACCATGTGACCGGGCTGAAGTATTACGTGGTCACGCCCAAGGGCCGCCCGGTCGCCGACGAGGTGGCCCAGGTGCGCGACTGGCTGATCGATGAAATCAACAGCGATTCCATGGGGTTGGCCAGGTGATTTTCACGCCGCGCCCAGCCGTGTCAGCGCCTCGCGGGTAAAGACCAGCCCTTCATAGATCGCCTCTTCGGCGGTGCGGGCGGTGTTGCAATCGCCGACCGTGACCACGGGAATGCCGGTGCCCGCCAGGTCCTGTTCAAGCGTGGTCCGGGCCAGGCGTCCGTTGGCGACGACGACCGTGTCGACACCGTCGCAGATCACCGGCTGATCGCTGATCGCGTGCAGCAGGTAGGCGGTGTCGTCGTCGACCCCGTAGATCCGGGCGAAGGGGATGACCTGAACGCCCGCCTCGTGCAGCCGTCCGACCCAGTAGTTGCGCAGGTAGGGCGGCAGAGCCTCGCCCGCGCAGGTGCCGGTGACGGCCAGCCGCACCTGGCACCCGTCGCCCGCCAGCTGCATCGCCAACCCGATGCCGACCCAGTCGCAGCCCCAGTCGGCAACCAGAACGCGGCTGCCGGTGTTGGCGCCCTTCAGCACGTCCTCGGCGGTCAGAACATGGCCTTCGCCGGCGCCCTCGACCTCGACCTCGACCTCGGGCGGCAGCATGGTCGAGCCGGTGGCGAGGATCACCATGTCCGGGTTTGCGGCCAGCACCGTTTCGCGCGTTGCGGTGCTGTTCAGGGTGATGTCGATGTCATGCCGCGCGACTTCGGCCAGCAGGTTCGTCACCAGCCCGCCGAATTCCGCCCGCTCCGGCAGCGCCTGCGCCAGCAGCACCTGGCCGCCCGGAACCGGGCCGGATTCGTGCAGGGAAACGACATGCCCGTCCTCCGCCGCCGTGATCGCCGCGCGCAGACCGGCGGGACCGCCGCCAACGACCATCACGCGCTTCGGGGTCTGCGCCCCGGACGCCGCCGGCATCCGCAATTCGCGCCCCGATATCGGGGTCTGGATGCAGGAAATCCGGTAGCCCGCGTGCATGTGGCCGATGCAGGCCTGGTTGCAGCCGATGCAGGCGCGCACCAGGTCCGGCTGGCCCGCCTTGACCTTGTTGGGCAGGTCCGGATCGGTGATCAGCGCGCGGGTCATGGCGACCATGTCGGCCTGGCCCGATCCGATGATCCGTTCGCCCACCTGCGGATCGTTGATGCGGCCCGCCACGAAGACCGGCACGCTGATGGCCTCGCGGATCGCCTGGGCGTTGCGCGCGACATAGCCCGGCGCGATCTCCATCGGCGGGACCACGTGGATCGACCCGCCAAGGCCCGCCATGGACCCGATCGTCGTGTTGACGTAATCGACCAGCCCGGCATCGGCGAGGATCCGGCAGATGTCGATCGCCTCGTCGCGGTCCAGCCCGTCGGGTTCCAGCTCCTCCGACGAAATCCGCAGGCCCAGCACCATGTCGCGGCCCACCACCGCGCGGATTCCCCGGAAGGTATCCGCCAGCGCCCGCATCCGGTTTTCCGGCGATCCGCCGTACTTGTCGGTCCGCCGGTTCACCCGGGGGTTCAGGAACTGGGCAAACAGCAACCCGTGACTGGCCATCAGCTCGACCCCGTCATAACCCGCCCGATGATACCGCCCCGCCCCGGCGATGGCGGCGGCGACGATGTCCTCGACCAGCGCGGTCGTCATTTCGCGCGGGACGACGGTGAAGCGGCCCGAGGGCACAGCGGACGGCGCGTGCACGATGCCACGCAGGCCGCCCTGCACCCGGCGGGTGACCCGGCCGGTGTGGGACAGCTGGCCGATGATCTTCGCGCCGTGGCGGTGGACCGCTTGCGTCAGACGGGTGAAGGCGGGGATCGCGTCGTCGGACAGGATATGCAGGTCGGGCGCTTCCGAAAGGGCGGTTTCGTGGAACCGCGCGGCCTCGGTTATGATCAACCCGGCGCCGCCTTTCGCGCGGGCCTCGTGATAGGCGATGAAATCGTCGCCGGGCAGGCCGCGGTCGGCCAGGTAGGTCTGGTGCCCGGTCGACAGGATCCGGTTGCGGATCGTCAGGCCGGCGATGGTGATGTCGGACATCAGATGTCTGCAGAAATCGGTCACGGCCTTCTCCTGATGAATGGGGTCGCCGGGCGCGGCAGGCGGTGTGCCGCCGGTTTGACCATGATCCTAGGGGTGTTCGCGGCCAGAACGGTAGGCCGGAATTCTTGGCATGGCATGATCTGAGGTAATGCGTTTAACATCCGCCCATCATGACGCTCAGATCCCGCCTTCCGTCCTCCGGCGCGCTTTACATGTTCGAAGCCGCCGCCCGCCACGCCAGTTTCACCCGCGCCGCGGGTGAGTTCAACGTGACCCAGCCGGCGGTCAGCCGCACCATCGGCGCACTTGAAAGCCACCTGGGCTACCGGCTGTTCGACCGCCACGTCACGGGGTTGATCCTGACCGAGGAAGGGCGGCGGCTGGACCAGGCGGTGCGTGCCGGGTTCGGGGAAATCGAACGGGTGCTGGAAGACCTGGAACGGCTGCGTGCCGATCCGGACGAGGTCACGCTGTCGGTCACCTCGGCCTTTGCGCTGCATTGGCTGATGCCGAGGATGAGCCGCCTGAAGGAGGATCTGCCCGGCGTCTCGCTGCGCTTCGACCTGATCCACGGCGAACCCTACGGGCCTTTGGGGCGCGCCGATCTGGCCATCCGCCATGCCTGGACGCCGGAGCCCGGGCAGACCGTTCTGCCGATCCTGCAGGAACGGATCATCCCTGTCTGCAGCCCCGGTTACCTGGCCCGGCGCGGCCTGATCGAGGATGCGCCGGATGGCGCGGGCCATGTGCTGGCGGTGCTGACCGGCAAGATGCGGGTGCCGTGGGATGCGTTCCTGCAGCGGGCCGGATTGCCCGGGATGCCGCAGGCGAAGCGCATCGAATTCTCGGATTACGCGCTGCTGATCCAGGCGGCGATCACCGGGCAATGCGTGGGGCTGGGCTGGTGGCACGTGGCGGGGGGCGAGATCGAGCGCGGCGGGCTGGTGCCCGCCAGCCGCCACGTTCTGACCGGGACGGACCAGTACCACCTGGTCGCCCGGGGCGAGCCGCAGGATTTGCGGGAAGCGGTGCGCCGGGTGATGGACTGGCTGGCGGGCGAAGTCGCCGCCATGCCGGAACCAGTTTGACCGGGGTCAGGTGGGCTCCATCACCAGGGGCTCTTCCACGTCGAAGAAGAACTTCGGCCGGAACGGCGGCAGCGGCGCCCTGCCCCGGATCGCGTCGGCGGCCTTTTCGGCGATCATGATCACCGTGGCATTCAGGTTCGAACTGATGACGTTCGGCATGACCGAAGCGTCGACCACCCGCAGCCCCTGCACGCCGCGCACCTTCAGGTCGCTGTCGACCACCGCCATGTCGTCGGCGCCCATGCGGCAGGTGCAGCTGGGGTGGAATTCGGTCTCGCTGACCGCGCGCACGTAGTCCAGCGCATCGGCCCGGGTTCTCACGGTCGGACCGGGCAATTGTTCCGCGCCAAGGAAATCGCGGAAAGCGGGCGTGTTGATGATGTGGCGGCCCAGCAGGATACCGTCGACCAGTTCCTTCCTGTCATGCTCGGTCGTCAGGAAGTTGAAGAGGATCTTCGGCGCCCCATGGGGATCGGACCCGTTCAGCTTCAATTCGCCGCGCGCTTCCTGGCGCAGCTGGCTGATGTGGATCTGGAAGCCCTGTTGCAGCCGGATCTTTCCATTCGCATCGTAATCCATCCCGACGGCGGCAAAGTGGTACTGTATGTTCGGCGCGGGCAGGCCCGGTTCGGTGCGCACCAGGCCGCCGGCTTCCCAGATGTTGGACGCGACGGGCCCCTTGCGGGTGGCCAGCCACTGGATGCCGACGCCCAGCTTGACCAGCGGATGGCCCAGGTTCTTCAGGGTCACCGGCCTGGTGCAGGCCCATTGCATCTTGAGGTCGATATGGTCCTGCAGGTTCCGCCCCACACCGGGCAGCGCCAGCTTGCAGTCGATGCCCGCCGCCTTCAGCTCGTCCTCGGGCCCGATGCCGGACAGCATCAGCAGCTGCGGCGAGTTGATCGCGCCGCCGGACAGGATGACCTCGGCCCCTGCCCGCACCGTTTTGCGCTGACCGCCCTGGTCGTAGGTCACGCCGACGGCCCGGTCGCCGTCCATGTCGACGCGCAGCACATGGGCGCGGGTTTCGACCGTCAGGTTGGGGCGGTTCATCACCGGGTGCAGGTAGCCCACCGCCGCCGAACACCGCCGTCCGTTCCACTTGGTGCTGTCGTAAAGGCCCAGACCCTCGGGGCGATACCCGTTCAGATCGTCGCTGCTGCCCACCCCGGCCTCGGCCCCCGCTTCGCGGAAGGCGTCATACAGCACGTTTCCGGTCGACGGCTTGCTGGTGCCCAGAGGCCCGTCGTCGCCGTGCCAATCGTCGGCGCCCCGTTCGCTGCGCTCGGCCTTCTTGAAATAGGGCAGGCAGTGGGCGTAGTCCCAGCCGGGCAGGCCGAATTCCCCGGCCCAGCGGTCGTAATCCGACGGGTGGCCGCGCAGGTAGACCATGGAGTTGATCGACGAACTGCCGCCCAGCACCTTGCCGCGCGGCACCGGGATCTGACGGCCCAACATGCCGGCATCCGGTTCGCTGCGGTAGTTCCAGTTAAGCTTGGGGTCGTGCCAGATCTTGTAGACCCCGGCGGGCATGTGGATGAACGGATCCCGGTCGGGCCCGCCGGCTTCCAGCAGCAGGACACGGGTGCCGGCGTCTTCGGTCAGCCGGTTGGCAAGCACGCAGCCGGCGGACCCGGCGCCAACGATCACGTAGTCAAAGTCAGATGGGACGCCGGCCATGCCTGTTGCTCCGGTTGGGGATGCGGGGAAAATTGGGGGCCAGCGCTATGCGGCCCCGGCCGCGTCGCGGCCCGCCATCCTGTCGCTAAGCCAGTCGACCGACATCTCGGGCACCGACTCCAGCAGCTTTTCGGTGTAGGGCGCGTGGGGCGGCGCAAAGATCTGGTCCTTGGTGCCGGCCTCGACGATCCGGCCCTTGTTCATCACCACGACCCGGTCGGCGATGGCGTGCACCACGTCGATGTCATGGGTGATGAACAGGTAGGACACCCCCAACCGCGCCTGCAGGTCCTGCAGCATGCGCAGGATGTCGGCCTGCACCACCTGGTCCAGCGCCGATGTGACCTCGTCGCAGACGATCAGTTCGGGTTCCGCAGCCAGCGCCCGGGCGATGGCGATCCGCTGGCGCTGGCCGCCGGACAGCTGCGCGGGAAGGCGGTCGATATGGCTTTCGTCCATCTCGACCATGCGCAGCAATTCGAGGATCCGCGCCTCAAGCGCCCGGCCCCGCAGACCCTGGTAGAAACGCACCGGGCGGCCGATGATCTTGCGGATCGAATGGCGCGGGTTCAGCGCGGTTTCGGCGGATTGATAGATGATCTGGATCCGCTTCAGCAGCGCCTTGTCACGTCGATGCACCGTCGGCGGAAGCGGTTTGCCGTCATAAAGAAGCGTGCCGGCCTCGGCATCCTTCAGCCCGACAATCACCCGGCCCAGGGTCGACTTGCCCGACCCGGATTCGCCCACCAGCGCCACGGTCTGGCCGCGACCGACATCCAGGCTGATATCCATCAGCACCCGCGCCGTCCCGTAGGACACGGCGACATCGCGCACCGACAACAGCGCATCGGTCGACATCGCCCCGGCCGGCGCGTCGAGGTTGCGCACCGCCCAAAGGGTCCTGGTATAGGGATGTTCGGGCGCCGCCAGAATCTGGCGGATCGGCGCTTCCTCGACCACTTCGCCATAGCGCAGAACCGCGACACGGTCGGCCATCTGGGCAACGACGGCCAGGTCGTGGGTGATGTAGATCGCCGAGACGCCGAAATCCTCGATCGCCTGCTTGATCGACACCAGGACTTCGACCTGGGTGGTGACGTCCAGCGCGGTGGTGGGTTCGTCGAAGACGATCAGCCGGGGGCGGCAGATCATCGCCATGGCCGTCATCGCCCGCTGCAGCTGACCGCCGGAAACCTGGTGGGGATAGCGTTGCCCGAAATGTTCGGGATCGGGCAGGCGCATGGCGCGGAACAGATCGACGGCGCGCGCCTCGGCTTCGGCCCGGGTAAGCCCGCCGCGCTGGATGGCGACGCCGGTGATCTGGTCGATCAGCCGCTGCGCCGGGTTGAAGGCGGCGGCGGCGCTTTGGGCGACATAGGCGATTTCGGTTCCCCGCAGCGCGCGGCGCCTGGCCTCGGGCATGGCCAGCAGGTCGCGGCCGCCAAAGCGGATGCTGCCGCCACAGGGCCGGCAGCCGGACTTGAAGAACCCAAGCGCGGCCAGCCCGATGGTCGACTTGCCGGCGCCGGATTCCCCCACCAGCCCCAGCACTTCGCCCGGTTTCAGCGACAGGCTTACGCCCTTGACGATCTGGGTCCAGTCGTCGTTCAGCCGGGCTTCGATCCGCAGATCGTCGATTTCGATCACAGGGGCGGCGTCGGTGAGGGTGTCAGTCATCGCGGGTCCGGTCCTCATTGGTCTTCGCTCAGCCCGCTGGCGCGGTTGAGCATCCAGTCGACGACGAAGTTGATCGCCACGGTCAGCAATGCGATGGCGCCGGCCGGGATCAGGGGGGTGATGTCGCCCATGTTGATCAGGGGCGCGTTTTCACGCACCATCGATCCCCATTCCGCCGTTGGCGGCTGGATGCCGACCCCCAGGAACGACAGCGCGGCAATCGACAGGAAGACAAAACAGAAGCGCATTCCCAGTTCCGAGATCATCAGCGGCATGATGTTCGGCAGGATCTCGTGGTTGATGCGCCACAGGATGCCTTCGCCGCGCACATAGGCCGCTTCGACGAAATCAAGGCTGGCGACGTTCAGCGCCGAGGCGCGCGCGATGCGGAAGATCTTGGTCGATGTCAGAACGGCGATGATCACGATCAGGTTCGGCACCGAAGATCCCAGGATCGTCAGAACCATCAGGATGAAGATCAGGTCGGGGATCGCCATCACCGCGTCGACGATCCGGCTGAGCACCTGGTCGACGATGCCGCCCAGCATGGCGGCCATCACGCCGAAGAAGCTGCCGATGACGAAGGCCAGCAGCGTGGTGATGAACGCGACCGAGATCGAGTTGCGCGCGCCGTAGACCAGCCGCGAGAAGAAATCGCGGCCCAGCTGGTCGGTGCCCAGCCAGAACTTGCCCGACCATTGTTCGAACGGGATGCGCGACACGACCTCTTGTTCGGCGTAGGGCGCGATCAGCGGGGCGAAGATGACGACGATGGCGTAGATCGCGATGATGAACAGGCCCAGCTTGGCGCGGAAGGGCGCGTTGCGCAGGGTGCGAAAGCGGGGCGTGGCCCGTCCGCTGTCTGCCGGGACGTTTGTGGTCTGGTCCATGTGTCGGCTCCTAGCGGGGGTGCAGCAGGCGGGGATTGCTGACGATCGATATCACGTCGGCGATCAGGTTCAGGACGATGTAGGTCACCGCGAAGATCAGCGCGCAGGCCTGGATCACCGGCACGTCGCGGTTGCGCACCGCGTCGACCATGGATTGCCCGATGCCCGGATAGACGAACACCACCTCGACCACGACGACACCCGAGATCAGGTAGGCCAGGTTGATCGCGATCACGCTGGCGATGGGGCCAATGGCGTTGGGCAGCGCATAGCGCAGGATCACGCGTCCCTCGGGTTCGCCCTTGAGCCGGGCCATTTCCACGTAGGAACTGGCCATGACCCCCAGGATCGCGGCGCGGGTGTTGCGGATCATGTGCGCCAGCACGACCAGCAGCAGCGTCATCACCGGCAGGATCATCCGGAACATCTGTTCGCCGAAGGTCATGCCGTTGCGGATCGCGGCGATCGACGGGAACATCTGAAGTTTCACCGCCAGCAGCATCATCAGCAGGTAGGCCAGGAAGAATTCCGGGAAGGAAATCGACGCCAGCGAGGTGGTCGACAGGAACTTGTCGATGAACCGCCCCCGCCAGCGCGCGCAGACGATGCCCAGACCCACGGCCAGCGGCACGGCGATCAGCGCGGTGGTGGCGGCCAGCAGCACGGTGTTCATCAGACGCGGCCCGATCACGTCGATGACCGGGCGGCCCGAGAACGATGTCCCCAGATCTCCGCGCAGGGCGTCCCACAGCCACAGGACGAAGCGTTGCGGCCAGGGCTGGTTCAGGCCCAGCTTGAGGCGCAGCGCATCGACCGCGTCGGGCGTGGCGTTCTGACCCAGGATGGCGGTTGCGAAATCGCCGGGCAGAAGGCTCACGGCGGAAAAGATGATGAGGGAGACGATCAGCAGGCTCAGCAGACCAAGGCCAAGCCGGCGGATCAGCATGGACAGGACGGGATTCTTCTTTGATGCCATCAACAGGTTCCGGTTAAGGCAGGGCCTGTCCCGCGCGGGACAGGCGAAAGCCCGGCCCTTGCAGGCCGGACCGGTGTCGCGGAGCGCGTCAGGTGGTCATCCACCAGCGCTCGGTCATCCGCATGTTGTCGCAGGGCAGCAGGCCGCCGATCTGGCCGGTGCCGATATCGCTGGTCATCGCGTAGCGCCAGTTGACGAAGGCCACCGACAGCACGCCGCCATCGTCGTGGATCAGCTGCTGCATCTCGGCGTATTTCTCGGCCCGCGCATCGTGGTCGGTTTCCAGCCGCGCGGACTTCTGCAGTTCATCGAACTTGGCGTTCGACCAATGCGTGTTGTTCCACGGCGCATCCGACGTGTAGGCCGTGGTGAACAGCCAGTCCATCGTCGCCCGGCCGAACCAGTCGCAGCCGTTGAAGGGCTTCTTGAGCCAGACGTTTTCCCAGTAGCCGTCGTTGGCCTCGCGGATCACGTTGACCTTGATGCCCGCGGGCGCTGCATGTTCCTGGAACAGCACCGCGGCCTCGACCGCGCCCGGAAAGGCGGTTTCGGCGACCGAGAGATCCACGGTGACCTCGTCCAGACCGGACGCGGCCAGCAATTTCTTGGCCTTGTCGATGTTGTATTCGTGGATCGGCGGGGTTTCGGCAAAGAATTCCATGATCTCGGCGCAGGGCGTATCGTTGCCCTTCTTGCCGTCGCCCAGGAACACCTTGTCGATGATGTCGTCCCGATCCATCGCGTATTTCAGCGCCATGCGCACGTTGGGATCGTCGAAGGGCGCCACCGATGTGTCCATGTCGAAGGTGAAGTGCCGCAGGCTGGGCACCCGTTCGATGCGCAGGTTCTTGTTGCGCGCCACCAGCGGTTCGTTGCGCACGTCGATGTCGCCGATCATGTGCACTTCGCCGGTCAGCAGCGCGTTCAGGCGCGCCGTCGCATCGGGGATGTTGATCAGCTCGAACCCGTCGAAATAGGGCTTGTTGTTCTTGTGGTAGTTCGGGTTCCGTTCCATCCGGACGGCGATGCCCGGTTCAAAGCTGTCCAACGTGAAAGCCCCGGTGCCGACGCCGCTGGCCCAGTCGATGCCGTCGCCGGTTGCGTTGGCCGGGAAGACCGACAGGTGGTAGTCGGTCAGCAGATAGGGCAGGTCGGCCGACCCGTCGTTCAGCGTGATGATGACCGTATCCGGCCCGTCCGCCTCGACGCTGGCGAACTGCTTGGTGATCGCCAGAGCCCCCGAAGACGATCCTTCGCCCATGTGGTGCATCAGCGACAGGCGCACGTCCTCGGAGGTCAGGTCCTTGCCGTTGTGGAAGGTCACGCCCTTGCGCAGCTTGAACACCCACTTGGTCGCGTTGTCCGCAGGTTCGACGCTTTCGGCCAGGTCGCCCACGACCGACCCGTCGGGCATCAGCTCCATCAGGTTGTTGCAAAGCGAGCCGTTGAAGGCGGTGCCGGTAAAGCTGGTGGCCCAGGTTGCGGGATCCAGCGAGTCGTTCTGCGAGCCGTTCTGCAGACCGAAACGGGCAAAGCCGCCGCGCTTGGGTTCAGACGCCTGCGCGCGGGCCAGACCGGGCGCGCCGATGGTGGCACCGGCCGCCATGAGCGCCGTGGCACGGGCGATGAATTCTCGGCGGGAGATGGCGCCGATGCGCAGTTTTGCAGTGAGAGCCTGCAATTCTCGTTGTTGTGGCGTAGTCATTCTTATCCCTGTCTTGAACGGTTCGGTCGCTCGCAGCCTCGGCGCCCCGGCCACCGAAACGGTGCACGAACGGGCGCCGCGCGGATGAACGTGGCATGCCCTGACATCTATTCAGCGGGTTTTCCGCCTGTCAATAATTTCTGATTGACTAATCAATCATTTTGAAACCTAGGTTGGGCCAATGTTCAATTTTCGGGATCAGGATCCATCTCCATGACAGACCAGTCGCTCTGCTACCTTGGCGCGGCCGAGGCCATTCGCATGTTCAAGGCAGGCAGCCTTTCGCCGGTCGAATTGATGCAGGCCCACCTGGACCGGATCGACGCGGCGGACGGCACCGTCAACGCCGTGTGCTTCACCTATGGCGACGAGGCGCTGGAAAAGGCCCGCGCGGCCGAGGCCCGGTATGCCAGCGGCGACGCCCTGCCGCTGGACGGCCTGCCCACCGCCTTCAAGGACGAGAACATGATCGAGGGCAAGGTGACCACCTACGGGTCCCTGCTGTACAAGGATCATGTCGCCACTTCGACCACGCCGGTCGTCGAACGCCTGCTGGCCGCCGGGGCCATCGCGCACGCCCGCACCACCACGCCGGAATTCTCCTGCGAAGGTTTCACCCACTCCAAGCTGTGGGGCGTGACGCGCAATCCCTGGAACACCGAATACACTCCCGGCGGATCCTCGGGCGGGTCGGGCGCGGCGCTGGCCAGCGGCATGGCGGCACTGGCCACCGGGTCCGACATCGGCGGATCGATCCGCATTCCGGCTTCGGCTTCGGGCGTGGTCGGCTTCAAACCGCCCTATGGGCGCAACCCGTCGACCCCGCCCTTCAGCCTGGATTTCTACAACCACCCCGGCCCGATGGCGCGCAGTGTCGAAGATTGCATGATCATGCAGAACGTCATGTGCGGCCCGCATCCCCATGATATCGCCACTGTCCGCCCCAAGCTGGACCTGACGCCCGACCGCAGCGGCATCAAGGGCATGAAGATCGCGTATTCCATGGACCTGGGCTTTTACGAGGTCGACACCGACGTGCAGCGCAACACACTGGCCGCGCTCGACGTTCTGCGCCACCTCGGTGCCGAGGTAGTCGAGGTCGACCTGGGCTGGACAAAGGCCACAGAGGATGCCGCCGATCAGTACCTGGCGACGCTCTTCGGCGCCTGGATCTCGGACTACCTGGGCGAACATGCCGACACGCTGACCAAGTATGCCCGCACCTTCGGCGAACAGTCGCAATCGGTCACCAACAAGCAGTTCCTCGCCTCGCTCAACGTGGCGGGATCCATGTACGACACGTTCGGCCCGCTGATGGAGCAATTCGACGCCTTCATCTGCCCCACCACCGCCCTGCCCGCCGTGCCGGCCGATTTCGACCCCTCCGAGGGGTTGGAAATCAACGGCAAGCCGGTGCACCCGCGCCACGGCTGGATCATGACCTACCCGTTCAACATGCTCAGCCGCTGCCCGGTTCTCAGCGTGCCGACGGGCCATGCGACCAACGGCGTGCCCACGGGAATGCAGATCGTCGGCCGCACCTTCTGCGATGGCGACGTGTTCAAGGTCGCAATGGCGTTCGAAGAGGCGGTCGGCGGCTGGTACGGCTCGGCCGACAAGCGCCCCGTCCTGACCGCCTGACCCCTATCGGGCCCGGTCCGGCCGGGCCGAACGGAGATCCCGGATGAAGACCATCTATTCCCCGCTCCATGCCGAGCAGAACGCGGAAACCGAACCCTATCGCGGCCGCACCGTGCCCGGATTCGAGATCCCCAGACGCGCGCAACTGGTCCTGGACCGCGTGCGCGAGGTCGGACTTGGCCCGGTGCAGGAACCGGACGCGCATGGCCTGGACCCGCTGACCCGTGTCCACAGCCCTGAATTCGTCGATTTCCTTGCCACCATCCGCGCCCGGTGGGAGCTGGAGGTCGGCGATATCCCCGCGGTGCCCAGCACCTGGATGCTGCCCCGCGGGCGCAGCCTGCCCAACAGACGGGCAGGTGCCGAGCTGGGGCGGTTTGCCATCGACATGAGCAGCCCGATCCTTGCCGGCACCTGGACCGCCGCCCGCGCATCGGCCGATTGCGCGCTGACGGGCGCGGCGCTGGTCGGCGATGGCGAACGGGTGGCCTTTGCGCTGTGCCGTCCGCCGGGGCATCACGCGGGGCGGGACTCCTACGGCGGCTATTGCTTTCTGAACAACGCCGCGATCGCCGCGCAAAGCCTGATCGACGGGGGTATGGCCAAGGTCGCCGTGCTGGACGTCGATTATCACCACGGCAACGGCACGCAGGACATCTTCTGGACGGATGACAAGGTGCTGACCGTTTCGATCCATGCCGACCCGGACGAGGAATACCCCTATCACCTGGGCCGTGCCGACGAGGTCGGCGAGGGTGCGGGCGAAGGGGTCAACCTGAACCTGCCGCTGCCTCTGGGAACCGAATTCGCCGCTTATGAAAAGGCCCTGAACACCGCGCTGGAGCGTATCGCGGCGCAGGGGGCCGAGGCGATCGTCGTCTCGCTGGGCGTCGACACGTTCGGTGGCGATCCGATCTCGCATTTCCGGTTGGTGAACGGCGATTACCTGACGATGGGCGCCGCCATCGCAAAGGCCGGGCTGCCGACGCTCTTCGTGATGGAGGGCGGTTACGCGGTCGAGGACATCGGCGTGAACGCCGTCAACGTGCTGACCGGATTCGAGGAAATCGCATGACCCCCGGAAATACCCTTGGCAATACTCCCGGCAATATCCCTGGCAAACGCCTGTCGGGCACCGGCCTGCCATCGGATCGCACGGCTGTTCTGGGCAACTGGCGCACCGGGCCGCACAATCACTGGGCGTTTCACAACGTCAGCCAGCTGCTGACCACCCAGGTCATCGACCGCCGTCCGGGCGATTTCCTGCCCCTGGGCGAGGCACCGCAGGACCTGGGCGCGCTTGCATATGACAGCGCGGCGGGGCGGCGGACCGTCAACGCCATGCTGACCGAATCCGACACCGACGGGTTCCTGGTGCTGCATGACGGCAAGGTCGCCTTCGAATATTACGCTAACGGCATGTCGCCATCCGCGCGGCACATCATGTTCTCGGTCAGCAAGTCCGTCCTTGGCATGCTGTTCGGCATCCTGACCGACCGCGGCATCGTCGACCCGGACCAGCCGGTCATCGACATCCTGCCCGAACTGCGCGGATCGGGATATGACACCGCCCTGCTGCGCCACGTGCTGGACATGTCGGTCGCCGTCAACTTCGCCGAGGACTACGCGGTGGTGGGCGGCGATGTCGACCTTTACCGCCGGGCCAACGGCTGGGATCCGACGGCCGAACCGATCGACCACTCGGGGCGCGACATGCTGGCCCGCTTCGGGCCCAACGGCAAGGAACAGGGCGAGGAATTCCATTACGTGTCGCCCAACACCGATGTCGCCGCCTGGATCGCGGAACGGATCACCGGGCGCAGCTATGGCGAGCTTTTGCAGGACCACCTCTGGCAGCCGATGGGCGCGGAATATTCCGCCTTCATGACGGTCGACCGCTTTGGCACGGCCCGCGCGGCGGGCGGGCTGAACGCGACGCTGCGCGACATGGGGCGGATCGCGATGATGATGACGGATCACGCGGCCGTTCAGGGTGTCGTGCCCAAGGCGTTCCTGGACGAGACCTATCAGCAGGGCGATCACCAGGCCTGGGCGCGCAGCCGGCTGGCCGGCTACATCGAGGGCGGGCGCTATCGCAACAAGTGGTACGTGAAGCCCGGGCCGGAACAGGCGGCGCTGGCCATCGGGATCCACGGGCAATGGCTGTACGTGAACCGCGACAAGGGCGTTGTCATCGTCAAGCAAAGTTCGCAGCCCCTGCCCTACCAGGCGGACAGCGACGTGATCATCATGGCCGCCTTCGACGCGATCGCGCGAGAATTCTGACCCGGTCGACGCCCTTCAGAAATCGTCGGGGAAGAAGCACCGCATATAGGCAAAGCAGGCCTCTTTCGCTTGGCCCTGCCCTTCCTTGCCCGCCGTCGCCATCACCAGGTTGGTGATCCAGTAGCCATCGATCATCGCGTTCAGCGACCGCGAGATCTGGGCGGCGTCCACTTCGATCCCGCGGGCCTTGGCCAGCATGTCGATGTCGTCGCGGGTGGTGGTGAAATAGTATTCCTTCAGCTCGGCCAGCCGCGCGCGGTACTTGGACACGCGTACCGCCTCGGCCCAGTAGGCGATCCAGACGGAAATCCGCTTGGCGTTGGAAATCTTGCCGTCGAAGTCGCTTTCGATCATCCGCCGGATCCGTTCGCCCGGCGTCAGGTCCAGCTGGTTGTTCTTCGTCAGAAAGGTCTCGTATTCCTCGGCCATGTGGTCGAGCGCGGCAAAGATGATCCCGTCCTTCGACTTGAAGTGAAAGGCCACCACACCATAGCTGCAATTGGCCTCGGCCGCGATGGTCGAGATGGTGATGCCGGTCAGCCCCCGGCTGCCGATGACCTTGACGGCAGCCTCAAGAAGGCTTTGCCGCCGTTCCTGAACCTGGTCTTCGCGCTTTTGCGGCGTCTTCTTCGTCTTGCGTTTGGGCTGGGTGTCCATCGCTTCGTTCCATCCGGGGAGGTCGTCCGCCAACCGAAGACCCCCCTGTTGCTTCAGGCGTCAGGGTTCAACCGCTTTAGGTTTTCGCCGGCTCTATTGTCAATTCCCGGAGTCTTCCGGGCATTTCCTGCGTATTTCAAACGGTTTCCAGGCGCAGGAAAGCCGCCGCGTTATCATGCACCCATTTCTGTCGAATGTCGGACGAAAGTCCCAGGGCATCAAGCTCGGCCAATGCGGCTTCGGGCGGCATCATCGGAAAGCTGGATCCAAAGATCATCTTGTCCTTCAGAATGGTGCGCCCGTATTGCAGCAGCGGCTCGTATCCCGAATGCGCCTTGGCCAGCAGTTTCGGCCGCACGGCCAGCACGCCGATGTAAAGGTTGGGATGCCGCCAGGACACGCCGATCAGCTCGTTCACCCAGGGCCAGCCCGGCGGCGAGGCGCAGACGCGCAGGCCCGGAAAGCGCACCATCACGTCGTCCAGGTATTCCGGTTTGCCATAGGTCATCGGCACGGCGGTCGAGAAATTGATGCCGCAATGGATGTTCACCGGCACGTCCAGCTCGACCGCCTTTTCGTACAGCGGGAACAGCATCGGATCGTTGGGCGTCAGCTTCAGCTCGAAGCACTGCAGGTTGAGGCCCTTGAGCCCCAGTCCGGTGATCGCATGTTCGAATTCCGCGACCGCCGCCGCGCCCTTGTGCGGATCGACCCCGGCAAAGCCGATGAAGCGCGGCCCATGGGCCTTGCAAAAGGCGGCGACGTCTTCGTTGGCGATGCGAAACCCGAAGGTGGTCGTCAGATCCCGCGCCTTCAGCACCACGTGGCGGGCCTCCATCGCATCGTACATCGCCAGATAGCCGTCCAGCTCGCGCGCGGCGTTGCTTTGCTTGGCCTGCGCCTCGCTGGCGGCATAGACCCGGCGGTAGTTCTGCAGGTGCGGCGCCTGCGGGTTGAATTCCGGCGTGGGCGGGCGGCTTGAGAAATCGATCAGCATGGGGTCAGTTCCATTTCCGGCGGTCGGCAAGGATCACCCGCGCCGCGTTGTGGCCCGGCACGCCGGTCACCCCGCCGCCCGGATGGGTCGAGGCTCCGCACATGTACAGCCCGTCGAGCGGCCCGCGATAGCCCGCGTAATGCGGGGCGGGCCGGCGAAAGAACATCTGGTCGGCGCTGATTTCACCGTGATGGACATGGCCGTTGGGCAGGTCGAACCGGCGTTCCAGGTCCAGCGGCGTCATCACGACACGGTGCAGGATGTGTTTCTCTATCTCGGGGAAGGTGCGTTTGAGCGTCTTCAGCGTTACCTCCCACAACTCTTCGCGCCTCTCGTCCCAGTGGCCGTGGGCCAGCGTATAGGGCGCGTGACCGCCAAAGATGGTCATCAGGTGCTTGCCCTCGGGCACTATGGACCGGTCCACGCGGGACGGGATCTTGACGATCAGGAAGGGGTTCGCCGACATCTGGCCCAACTGGGCATCGCGAAATGCCCGTTCCATGTAGCCGACGCTGCCCGACAGGTTCAGCTGTGTCGGGTAATCGAACCCGATCTGCTTGCCCGGAAGATCCGGGATCTCGGGCAGTGCATCCAGCGCCAGGTTCACCCGGAAGACTGTGCTTTCGGTGCGCATGGACCGGATGTCGCGGACAAAGCCTTCGGGCAGCGTGTCGGGGTCCAGAAGCTTCAGGAACGTCGTCTTGGCGTTGGAATTGGCGATCACGATCTTCGCGCGGATCACCTCGCCCGAAAGCAGGCGCACGCCGGTGGCGCGGCCGTTCACGTTCAGGATCTCGGCCACCTCCGCGGTCTCGCGCACGGCCATCCCGTGCGCTTCGCCCGACCGGCGGATCGCGTCCGATATCGCGCCCATGCCGCCTTTCATGAAACCCGACGGCCCCGCTGCAGTGGTCTGGTCGCGCACGATGGACCGCGCCAGCATGAAGGCTGACCCGGGCGACTTGAGGCTGGAATTCGCCCCCCCTCCCCCGGCGTAGAAGCCCATCACCAGCTTCACGTCGTCATTTTCGAACCAGCGGCCCAGGTAATCCCAGGCGCTGAGCGTCAGCAGGTTGTAGATGTCGTAGAACTGCGACCCCACCTTGCGGAATCGCCAGACGAAACCCGCCAGCCGCTTCAGATCCTCCAGCTTGCCGCTGCCCGGATCGACCGGCGTTTCAAAGACCAGCTGCTTCATGAAGGCGCCGACCTTGGCCATGTGGGCGTTGTAGGCGGGCAGCACTTCGGCGTCACGGTTCGACAGGCGCGCGATCTCGGCCCGGAACTTGTCGGGATCGCCCCAGGCGGTGAAATAGCGCCCGCCGTCCAGCGTGTAGACGATGGGATCTGCGGGGCAGACCTCGAACCCGTGTTTCTGCAGCTCGAGCTCCAGGATCACCTTGGGCTGCATCAGCCCCATGTAATAGGACGCGGTCGACACCTTGTAGCCGGGCCACAGCTCCTCGGTCACCGCGGCCCCGCCGGTCATCTCGCGCCGTTCCAGCACCAGGACCTTGACGCCCGCCTTTGCCAGATACGCGCCGCAGACCAGCCCGTTATGGCCGCCGCCGACGATCACCGCATCATAAGCTGCGCTCATGCTGTTTCCGTTCCCACCCATTGGCCCGCCACCCGGTCGTAACTGCCGGCGCGCAGGTCCGTGACACCTTGCGTGATCTGCGGCTTGGCGATCTTCAGCGACGCCGTCCGCGGGAAATCGTCGACGAAGGCGTAGAAGCGCGGCACCTTGAAGGGCGCGAGGCCTTGGGTCGCCACGGCGATCACCTCCTCGATCACCACCGCGTCCGGCTCGACCCCCGGTTTCAGCCGCAGATAGGCCTTGACCTCTTCGCCGCGCAGATCGTCCGGCACGCCGACCACGGCGCATTCGGCCACCGCCTCGGCGGCGCTCAGCACGGTTTCGACCTCGCGCGCGGCGATGTTCTCGGCGCTGCGGCGGATCATGTCCTTCTTGCGCCCGACGATATAGAAGAAACCTTCGTCATCCTGGCGGAACAGGTCGCCGGTGCGGAACCAGTCGCCATCGAACACCTCTTCGGTGGCTTTCGGGTTGTTGTAATACCCGCCCATGATGCCGGGGCCCCGCACCTGCAATTCGCCGATCTCGCCGCGCGGCACCTCGTGGCCGGCCTCGTCCACGATCCGGCACTCCCGGAACGGACAGGGCAGCCCGCAGGACCCCGAGCCCACCTTGTCGGGCCGTTCCACGGGGACGAACATGGCAGGGCCCAGTTCGGTCATGCCGAAGGCCTCGCGCGCGTTCACGTCGAAACGGGCTTCCAGCTTGGGGTGCAGGTCCTTCGGGACGCCGTAGACGTTGCAGCGGACGATCTCGTTCTCGTTATCATCCGGGCGCGCGGGCTGGTTCAGCAGGACCCAGGGGAACAGGCAGAACTGGATCCGGTACATCCGCAGCCAGCCCAGAAACCGGCTGGTGCTTTGCTTTGCGGCGACGAACAGCGTGCCGCGATGGTACATGGTCATCAACAGCAGCCACTGCGGATCCATGTAGAAGAACGGGGTCGAAGCCAGGATGCGTTCGTATCTGCGCCCGTCGCGAAAGGCGTTCACCTTGCCGCTGGACACCCAGTAGCGCTGGGTCAGACGGCAGCCCTTGGGAAAGCCGGAGGTCCCGGACGTGAACTGGATGTTCAGCAGGTCATCATGCGTAACGGGTTCGGGCGCATCGAACCGGTCCAGCGGCGTGTCGGACAGGTCTTCCCATTTCAGGTAGGGTTCGTCGTCCATGCCGACGGTGATCACCCGGTCGGGCGTCACGTCGATGGCGCCGGCGTCCACCACCTCTTCGACCACGGGCAGGCAATCGGCATGGGACACGATCCAGCGGCCCTCGGCCGTGGTCATCACATGTTCCATCTCGCGGGCCTTGTAGGCGTTGTTGATCGGCAGCATCACCGCCCCGATCCGCCCCAGCGCCAGCCATGTCAGCGGCAGCGCCGGGATGTTGGGCAGCATGACGCCCACGTGCGTGCCCTTGGTGATGCCCAGGTCCAGCAGCTTCGCCGCCAGCCCGTTCACCTTTCGCCGCATCTGGTCATAGGTGATGGTCTCGCCCGCCTCGAAGAAATTCCAGAGCATCTTGTCTCCAGCCTCGGCGGCGGCCTGGTCGATCAGGTCCCCGATGTTCTTCGGCAGCGGGTCCGCCTCGATCCTGACTTTCCGTTCCGCGTAATCCAGCACTGGCTCGGCCAGCACCTCCTGCCTGCCCATGGGTCCTTGTCCTGTCTATCGTTGGTCGTGAGTCCCGGCGCGGCTTTGGAAAGCCGCGCCCAGGTGGTGTTCGGATCCGCGATCAGTGCTGGAACCAGACCGCCTTGAGGTCGGTGTACTTGTCCATCGCGTGGATCGACTTGTCGCGGCCGAAGCCCGATTGCTTGAACCCGCCGAAGGGCACCGCGAAGGATCCCTTGTCAAAGCAGTTGACCCAGACCACCCCGGCCTTGATCGCCTTGGCCGCGTTGTGCGCGTTCTTCAGGCTGCCGGTCCAGACACCGGCGGCCAGGCCGTACTCGGTGTCGTTGGCGACTGTCATCGCCTCTTCGAAATCCTTCACCACGATGGCCGACAGCACGGGGCCAAAGATTTCCTCGCGCGCGATCTTCATGTCGTTGCGCACGCCCTCGAAGACGGTGGGTTCCACGTAGAACCCGCCCGTGTCCGACCGCACCCGCTGACCGCCGGCCACCACGTTGGCGCCTTCGGCGCGCCCGGCGTCGATATAGCCCAGCACGCGGGTCATCTGTTCCTCGGTCACGATCGAACCCATCCTGGTCGCCGGATCAAGCGGATCGCCCGGCACCAGGTCGGCCGCGTGTGCGGCGATCTTTTCCAGCAGCGCGTCCTTGATGCCTTCCTGCACGATCAGCCGCGACCCCGCGTTGCAGACCTGGCCGGAATTGCCGAAGATCCCCGCAGCGACAGTTTTCGCCGCCAGGTCCAGGTCATCGCAATCGTCCAGCACGACCTGGGGCGACTTGCCGCCCAGTTCCAGCCCGATGCGCTTGATGTTCGACAGGCCCGAGTACTGCATGAAGAACTTGCCGACCTCGGTCGATCCGGTGAAGCCGATGCAATCCACATCCATGTGCATGCCCAAAGCCTTGCCCGCCAGATGCCCCAGCCCGGGGACCACGTTCAGCACGCCCTTGGGCATCCCGGCCTCGATCGCCAGTTCGGCGATCTTCAGCGCGGTGAAGGGCGATTGTTCCGCCGGCTTCAGGATGACCGAATTGCCGGTGGCCAGCGCCGGTCCAAGCTTCCATGCCGCCATCGACAGCGGATAGTTCCAGGGCACCACGGCGGCGACAACCCCCACGGGTTCGCGCATGACCAGCGTCGTCATGTCCGACGCGGTGGCCGCGACCTCGCCATAGACCTTGTCGATGGCCTCGGCATACCAGGCGATGCAGGCGGCCGCGCTCGGCACGTCGCCGTTGAAGCTGTTGGCGATGGGCTTGCCGACGTTCAGCGTTTCCAGCAGCGCCAGGTCTTCCCGGTTCTCCAGGATCAGTTCCGAAAACCGCATCAGGATCCGGCGGCGGTCCAGCGGCGCCATGCGCGACCAGACCCCGCTTTCAAACGCCTTGCGCGCGGATTTCACGGCCACGTCCACGTCGGCCTCGCCGCAGGACGCGACCTTGGCCACCACCCGGCCGTCGCCGGGGAAGATGCAGTCGAAGGTGTCGTCCGTCACCGGGTCCACGTAGGCGCCATCGATAAAGGGTTTCGTCAGCAGCGTGACCGTCTTTGCGCGGTCGTGCCAGTTGATGGCCGTCAGGTCCATGATCTTGTCCTTGTGTTCTTGTCGTGCGGGCTCAGGCGGTCGCCTCGGCGCGGATGCTTTCGGTCGCACGGGTGATGGCGATGCGCAGAATCCGGCAGATGTCGTCGATCTGCGCGCGCGTGATGACCAGCGGCGGAGAGATCACGCACATGTCGCCGATGGGCCGCACGATCAGGCCCAGTTCGAAACAGATCGCGTCGACCTTCGCCGCGAATGCCCGGTCGGCGGCGGTCACTTCGCCCCTGCTGGGATCAACCATGCATTCCACGCAACCGATCAACCCGCTGGCACGGACATCCGAAACGGTTTCCAGGTCCGACAGGGCCTGCAGCGACCGGGCAAAGTAGTCCGACATGTCGCGGACGTGATCCAGCAGCCCGTCCTTTTCAAAGATCTCGATATTGGCCAGTGCGGCGGCACAGCTGACCGGGTGGCCGGAATAGGTGTAGCCATTGCCGAAATAGCTGCCCTTGGCCTGCGCTCCGCTGACCTTGTCCAGAAGCCGCTGGGAAATCGCCACGCCCCCCAGGGGCACGTAGCCCGAGGTCACGCCCTTGGCGAAGGTGATCATGTCGGGCACCACGCCAAAGACCTTTTCCGACGCGAACCATTCCCCGCAGCGGCCAAAGCCGGTGACGACCTCGTCCGAGATGTAGAGGATGTCGTGCTTTTCGCAGACTGCCTTGAATCGGGCGTGGTACCCCTTGGGCGGGATGATCACGCCACCCGACGCCAGCACCGGTTCTGCCAGGAAGGCCGCGATGGTTTCGGGGCCCAGCGTTGCGATGCGGTCCTCGAACTCGGCGACCAGGTCATCCAGGAAATCCTCGGGCGACCGGTTGCCGGCCAGGCGGATATTGGGGCTCGACAGGAACGAGATCCGGTCGCTTTCGATGTCGAACCCGGCCCAGTTGCCCTTGCGGCCCGAACAGGCTGCGGTCAGCTCGGTGCTGCCGTGATAGCCGTCGAAGCGCACGATGATGCGCTTCTTCTCGGGGCGGCCCAGTCGGTTGTTGTAGTATTCGGTGAACCGCAGCGCGGTGTCCACGGCGGTCGATCCGCCGGTGGTGAAGAAGATCCGGTTCAGGTCGCCCGGCGTCATCGCCGCGATCTTCTCGGCCAGCCGGGCCGAAGGCGAATTGGTCGTGTACCAGGGCGAATTGTAGGACAGCGTCATCGCCTGCGCGGCGATCGCCTCGGCCATCTCGGGGCGGGCATACCCCACCTGGGTGCACCACATGCCCGCAGGCCCGTCGATGTACTTGTTGCCGTCCTGGTCATAGACATAGATGCCTTCGCCGTGGCTTAGCGCCGGCAGCGCCGTCTTGCCCAGAACACCCATGTCCTGCGCCGGAACCAGCAGGTGGTCGCGGGCCATTCTCTCGATCTCTGCCTGGCGGCTGCGTTCCTTGTCCATGATACCGTCTTTCGTCTGTCTGATTGCCTGCCCTCGTCCTGGCGGCCGTTCCACCACGGGCAGGTCACTATATGTCACCATCCTATCGCGCACCGGGCCGAGCGGTGTCAATGAATTGATTGATCGAGCAATCAGTTTTCTGTGCCTCGCCGACGGATCGGCCCGGTCTGCGGGCAACGGTTTCGCGACGCCCGCCCGAAACGGCGCTTTGCTTGCGATTTTCCGCGTGCAAGCGCCGGGTCCTGTGGTGTATTCGTATGTCCGATAAAACACCGGTTCGCGACGAGGAGGCATCACATGCAGGAAAGCAGGACTGTGCCGCCGGGGGGACATGGTATCCCGGCGAATGGATGTGATGGCGTGGGGGCGGGGCCGATCCGCGCTTCTTGGCACGCCCCTGCCCCGCGCGCCTTGCGCCCACCCCTCGCCACGGCATCGCGCACCTGACATGACATCGGACAACACCCGTCGCGCCTATGCGCAGGACTGGCAGCACTATTCCCGCTGGTGCCGGTTGCGCGGCGACGACCCGCTGCCGCCGCGCCCTGAAACGATCGCCCTTTACCTCGCCGATCTTGCCCGCCCTCAAGACACCTCTGCCGGCCTCAGCCTCGCCAGCATCGAACGCCGTCTGTCGGGCCTGTCCTGGAACGCGCAGCAACGCGGCTTCGACCTGGACCGCCGGGATCCGACGCTTGCCGCCGCCCTGACCGACATTCGCCACCGGCTGAACCGCCCCGCGACCACCAAGGATCCGCTCAGCGCCCGCGACATCCTCGCGATGATATCCACCCTGCCCCGCGATCTGCGCGGCATGCGCGATCGCACGATCCTGCTGATGGGCTATGCCGGCGGCCTGCGGCGGTCCGAAATCGTGGGGCTGGATGCCAGACGCGACGCCCCATATGGCGGTCAGGGTTGGGTCACCCTGACCGAGCCCGGCGCGCTTCTGGTGCTGCGGGCCGGCGATGGATGGCGCGAGGTCGAAATTGGACGGGGGTCGTCCGACCGTGGCTGTCCGGTACATGCGTTGGAGCAATGGTTGTCCTATGCCAAGATCGACCAGGGCCCGATCTTTGTGCGCGTTTCTCGTGACGCGAAGCGCATCCTTGGCGGACGCCTGAACGACCGCCACGTCGCCCGTCTGGTCAAGCAGACGGTCCATGACGCCGGGATCCGGGGCGAGTTGCCCGAGAAGGACCGGATGGCCCTGTTCTCCGGCCACTCCCTGCGCGCCGGCTTCGCGCATCACGCCGAGGCGGCCGAACATCTTGTCCGGGCGCAATTGGGCATCGGCTCGCCGCCCCCCCGCGCCGAACCCGAGATGCGCTTTCAGGTCAACCTGACCCGCGCCGCCGGGCTTTGACGCGCGAACCGGTTCTGCCGACCTGACGGCCACAAGGCACCACGCGCCCGGCTTCCCGTGGGCGTCGCCACCCCTGCTGACGAAGTCGCAGTCGTCGGCCCCGGACACTTGACCGGAACACCCAGCCGGCTGGAAAATACCCTCGACCGGGAACACCAGTCGCGTTCAATCTGATCGAGGGAGCCAAATCTTGAACGCGTTCAAGATTAGCTGAACGCCCCCAATTGCACGCCTGAACCGCTCAGGCGAACGATATCTTTGTTTTCCCTCAAAAACTGTGCTACCAACCGTGTGAAGTCGACTCGATTCCATGAAGTCGGCAACGGAGAGGGCGAATGAGCGGCAGCCTCGAACAATTCCTGATGGACCTGTCACGCGGTCTTGAGCGCACGATGGTGACCGTCAACAAGGAGCTGACACTCAAGCATCGGATCAAGCGCAGCTGGTCCATGCGGCAGTGTGCGCGGTTCCTCAATGTCAGTATTCAGTACCTCACCAAGTTCGCCAACTCCAATCCGGATTTCCCGACCGGCGAATATGTCGGCCGCGAACGGGTCTTCACCCTGGCCGAACTGATCCGCATCCGCGCGCTTCTGGCGGCCTCGGCCAAGCGGCCCCGCGACTACCTGGCGTGGCGGCGGCCCGAAGACCCGCTGCCGGTGATCTCCTTCGCCAGCCAGAAGGGCGGCACCGCCAAATCCCTGACCGCCGCGCATTTCGCGCAATACCTCAGCCTGCATTACGGCATGCGCGTGGGCGTGATGGACGCCGACCCGCAAAGCACGATCACGCTGTATTTCGTGGGCGGCGAAGGGCTGCCCCAGATGCCGGACGAGAACACGCCGTCGATGGTCGATTTCGCGGGGCTGTTCGAATCCGAAACCGGTCCCTTCACCGACCACGACCCCGACACGCTGGACAGCTTCCTGCTGCGCACGTCATGGCCCGGCCTGCGGCTGCTGCCCGCGCACGGCGAGACGTCGGAAGGCGAGATCCAGATCGCCCGCCTGGTGCGCGAGGCCCCCGCCGGCAAGAGCTTTTACCGCTACCTGCGCGACGCCATCGAACGCTGGCGCGACGCGCATCCCCCGGTCACCGGGCCGGCCGAACTGACCACCGATGGCCGGCTGGACGAAGCCAAGCTGGACAGCGCGCTGTACGAGACGCTGGATTGCATCGTCATCGACTACCAGCCCGCCCTGACGCTGTTTCAGCTGAACAACGTCATCGCCTCCAGCTCGCTGATCATCCCGCAGACGATGAAGGGCTTCGACATCGCGACGCTGTCGACCTTCGTGACGGGCCTGCTGGGGATGATCCAGCACATCCTGGCCCATGAACGGATCGAGATCGGGTCGGGCGCGAACATGCTGTTGCCCACGATCGTGCAGCGCACCAATGAACAGGACCTGAACCACATCTCGAACCTGCTCGAGAACTGCCCGACCGAGGTCTTGCCCGTGTTCTACATGCGCTCCGACGCGATATCGAACGCGTCGGATGTCTATCAGTCGGTCTATGAATACGAACCGGATACGCCGGGCAAGCGCAAGGGGATCAACCGCTTCATCACCAATGCCGACGCGGTCAACGACGCCATCGTGTCGCGGCTGTGGCCCGGGCTGGAACGCGGGTATGCCGACAAGTGGATGGACGCGTTCTATGACGACGATGCGGAGGACGCGGCATGAAACGATCGATCCCGCGGTCCGTCCTGAAGAACACCCCGAAGACCGAAGACACCGCCCCCGAGGCGACGGAGGAAACCGCCGCGCCCGTCCCAGCCGCGTTCCGGTCCGCGGGCGCCGGCAGCGCGTGGAAGTCCGGCGCCCTTGCCCAGACGCAAGAAGCGCTGGACCGGGGCCGCGATGCGCTGGTCACCGATATCCTCGAAGGGCGGCACGAACTGTCGATTCCGCCTGGCCAGATCTCGGACCCCATAGGCACCGACCGGCGCGATGACTGGCTGGACCAGGAGGCGTTCCAGACCCTCATGCGCAGCATCGAGGCCAACGGTCAGGACACCCCGATCCAGGTCTGGCCGGCAGATCCCGACTGGCGCCCCGACCCGCTGAACCCGACCAAGGTCGATGGCGCCAGGTTCTGGATGCTGACCGGCCGGCGCCGCCATGCGGCCGCCGGCAAGCTGGGCCGCGACCTGCGGGCGATCCTGGTGCCGGCAAGCCAGCGGGCCGGGCTGGAAAGCAAGTTCGGCATGCTTTTCCTGCGGTTCCGCGAGAACGAGGAACGCGAGAACCTGGGCGCCTTCGAACGGCTGGTGTCCATCGGCGAGATGTATGAATCGCTGGCGCAGGAGAACGCCGGCGGCAAGCTGACCGCCACGGCATTCGCCACGCGCATCGGCGTGCACGAAAGCATCGTGTCGCGGGCGAGGGCGGTATTCAAGGCGCAGGACCAGATCTTGAACGCGTTCAAGAATGTCTACGACATGAGCTTCCGCGACCTGCAGGCCGCCATGGCCGAGATGAACACCAAGCCCAAACCAACGCCTGCGGCCAGGCCGAAAAAGCTGGAAGTCACGCGCAAGATCGGCAGCCGCAAGCTGTCGGTCGCATCCGAGGCCACCGGGCTGACCATGCGCGCGGCGGGCATGAAACTGGACAAGACTGGACTGGGACGGCTGAGCGATGTCATCGCCGCCTTTCTGGACGACGAACTGAACAAGGCCGGCAAGTGACCGTCAGAGGCACCGAACCGGCCAGACCGAGGCAAAGAGCAGGAGATCACGTCACGTGACTTAACGGCAAAAGAAAAGCCCCCTTACCCGGAGGTCAGAGAGCTCATCTTCTTGTTCGCACCACGAAGGTATGTCTCAGGCCCAGCATAGTCAACAACAACGCTTCCGAGCGACGGGATTTCTTTTGCCTCCACAAATGGAGGTGGAACGACAGGC